>NZ_JAHXBG010000036.1 GCF_020103725.1 Hyalangium gracile
TCCCAATCATCTCGGCCGCCTGCTCCTGAGTGAGTCCCCGCGCCGTGCGCAGTTCCCGCAGGCGTAGCCCGAGGCGCTTGCGCTCCCTCTTGATGATCGGCGCAAGGTCCTCCGGAACCTGGATGCCGGACGGGCCGGGCGGACGTGACTTGCCGGGTGGCGACACGTACCCCATCTCGCCCGGGTAAACTTTGATTTACCACAAACTATAGTTTACTTTCGGGGCGGCACTGAGCCACGAAAGGACGGCCGAGATGGAAGAAGAGAACGGACCTAGCAGTCACCCACCGGGGACGGTGGTGAGCCTGGACCTCGAACTAGGCACCCTGGCCACTGCAATCCAGGGGGCGCGGATGCTTGCGGACCTCCAAGCGCGGCGCGATCTGCCGGATGCGGAGATGGAGCGGGATGCTCCTGCCTGCATCGTGTCCGTGCTGGCCCTGGCTACGGAGCGTATCGGGCAACTGCGGCGCGTGGTGCGCAACGAGGAGAACCCGGGCAACTTGTGGGCCCCTCACAACGCGGTGGAGGACCCAGCGACAAGCGGCGAGTTCCCCGGGGATATCGTCCTGTTCTCCTGGGGCTCCCACCGGCTGCCCCTGGTCATGTGGGAACCCCGGGGAATGGAGCGCCAAGGGAACGCGAAGAAGCGCGCGAGCAAGGCGCCCAAGGGCAGGAGCCGGAAGGCACGGGGAGCCGCCCCTGAGTCCTCCGAGGTCTCCGAGGATGCGAGCTCAAGGGAACCCGCGCCGTCTGCGCCCGAGTCCCACGGCTCGGAGCGCCAGAACGGCTGACGCTGACGCGGGGACCGATGGGCCCGGCTGCTCCATCGGCCTCTGCTTCGGAGGCCCGGGCTGGGCGTAACGCTGCTCAGTCCTTCCTCCTCTGGAAGAGCGGGAAGAGGCTAGTAGGTGGCCTGAAGAGTGCTGCCGCTCTTGCCCCTATCGGTGTGCGCCTCGTAGGGACCTGACCTCAGCGTTTACACCTGCTGAGCGGGCGAGCAGTGGCGCTCCATGCCGCAGTGCGGGAGAGTCAGGGGATGCGATTCTTGCTCCTTCTGTCGTTACTAGTGGCCAGCTCGGCGCATGCGTCGTGGGATTCCGATGTGTGCTCCGATCTCGGCTCAGTCGGCACTCTGGTTGGGGTGTCGCTGGCCGATCTTGACCCCGAGGTGGGCACTCGTGATGCCATGGAGGAGCGGTTCACGCGAACGCTCAAGATCAAGTTGCGGTCCTCCAACATCAGCGTCCTCGAAAGCGAAGAGGTGTCGTACACCACACCCGCCCTGCTCTTCTTTGTGAGCATTCAGGGTGTCTTTGAGACCGGGTACGCAGCGTTTCGCGTTGAACTGCTGTTCTCGGAGCCGGCGACCGTCTCCCGGACCGGACTGCGAACTCGGGCAATCATCGCACGTCAATCCGTGACGGGAGTTGCGGGGCAGCGGAAGGCAGAGGACTCGGTCAACGAGGCGATCGGGTCTCTGGCGGATGAGTTCGTGAGTTGCGTCCTTGAGGCTCGAGACAAGGCCGGGAAGATCGGGCCAAAGAAACAGGCCCCGACAAGGAAGCCAGCCAGTGCCAAGACGGACGACCTGTAGCCCCGGTTCCGCCAGTTCTGGGTTGGTTCCGGGACCCTGCGGGCGGACGCGGACGGTGCGGACGATCGGTTCCCATGGTTCCCACCGGTTCCGGGAACCTCACGGCTTCTTCGCCTCCCCACGTTGCTGACGGTTCGCTCGACACGCAGCGGTTCCGGTTCCCGCTATAGGGCCGGGAACCGGGAACCACCAGCCGCGCATCAGCGATCAGCCCACTCAGCCCCCGCTGTTCTCAGCGACCCGCAGGGGGGCATGGGGGCACGCTGCACACCCGCCCCGCGCGAGGAAGCCCCAAGCCACTCGCCCACCTCAGACCGCCTGTTCTCGGACGGGCACAGTGTCGGTGTCGGTGGCATAAGCGCCGCCCCTGGGGCGTGGCCTCGTGGCGTCAAACTCCGCTGAGAGCAGCAGGGGAACAGCGGCAGCGCGTCAGCGCAGCCCCCGGGAGAGGAAGGCTTCCACGTCCGCAGGCCGGATGCGGATCGCGTTGCTCACCCGCACGTGGGGCAACTCGCCACGCTCGCACAGTCCGTAGACGGTGGCCGTACTGACCCCCAGCCGCTCGGCCACCTCACGCACGGTGAGCAGGCGCTCGGCACCTCCCGGCAGAACGCGCAGGCGAGCAGGGGGCCCACCTTGCAGCAAGGGTGCAGCAAAAGCCCTGTGACTCCCTGCTATCGGCTGGGACGGTTGGACGGGCCCCGGCCCCGAATCCCCAAGATTTCCAAGGGCTTGTGAACGGCTGATAACCGTTGGACGGGGGGACCCTTCGCCTCCGGAGCCAAAGGCCACAGGTTCGAATCCTGTATCGCGCGCTGTTGGAAGGGGCTGGAATCCCTGGGGAAATCTCCTGGTGGTTCCAGCCCCTTCGCTTTTTCTGGAGGTGGTGGCGCGCGCCAAGGCGGCCGGAGTCGCCGTGCGCGGACTTTCTGGCTTCTATACCCGCCGCGATGCCGCAGAGAGAGCCCCGTGAGCCGATGCTGGCCTCAAGGAGCCGGGACCGACTCCTGAGGGGCGAGGATGATGCGCACCGAGCGCACCCGGCGGGGCGTGGCGTCCAGCACCTCCAGCACCGTCCCATCCTCCAACGTCAGCCGCGTCCCTGGCTCGGGGATGGCTCCTGTTCTCGCGGAGCAGAGGCCGCCGATCGTGGAGTAGCCCTGGCCCTCTTCCAGCTCGAGCCCCAGCGCGCGGTTGACCTCCCGGAGGCTGGCCGTGCCCTGCACCACCGCCGTGTTCGGGCTCTCTCTCCGGATGAGCTCCTCGGGAGTCTCCGTCTCGCTCAGGATGTCCCCCACCAACTCCTCGATGAGATCCTCCATCGTCACCAGCCCCAGCACGCCCCCGCGCTCGTCCACCACGATGGCCAGCTGCATGCGGCGCTTCTGCAGCTCCTTGAGCGCGTCGAGGGCTCGCATCGTCTCGAAGACGAAGTAGGGCGGACGTATCACGTCCTCCAGGACGATGAGCGTTCCCTCCCAGGCCACGCCCAGCAGATCCTTCGCGATGACGTAGCCCACGATGTTGTCCAGCGACTCCTCGTAGACTGGCATCCGCGAGTGCCCACGCTCCAGCAGGACCTGCCGGATCTCCTCGGAGGTCGCGCGCCGGTTCAGCGCCTCGATGCGGCTGCGAGGGACCATCACCGCCGCCAGCGTGAGCCCCGTGAGATCGAACGCCCGAGAGGCGATCTCCCCGGCCCGCGGATCCAGCGTGCCCGCCTTCGAGGCTTCCTCCACGAGTTGCTGGAGCTCCTCCGGCGAGAGGCGGGCCTCCGCGAAGTTCGTCTTGTCCCCGAAGAAGCGCAGGATCAGGTTGGAGCTGGCCGTCAGGAGCCACACCACGGGACGGGCCAGCCAGGACAGCCCATACAGCGGGCGGCCCACGAGCAGCGCGTAACGCTCCGCGTAGCGCAGGGCGATCGACTTGGGGACCAGCTCGCCCAGCACCAGGGACAGATAGGAGATGAGGCCGACCACCAGGGCAAAGGCGAGGCTCTGCGCCGCGGACTCGCCCAGCCCCAGTCGCACCAGGACCGCCGCCAGCGGCGCGGCAAGCGAGGCGCCACCGAAGGCCGCGGCCGTCGCGCTGACCACCGTGATGCCAATCTGCACCGTGGCGAGCAGCCGCTCCGGGTTGGAGCGCAGGGCCGCGATCAGCTGGGCCGAGCGATTGCCTTCGTCCAGCAGCTCGCGCAGGCGAGTCTTGCGTACCGTCAGCAGCGAGAGCTCCGCGCCCGCGAACACTCCGTTCGCCAGCACCAACAGCAGGACGATGATGAGCTCCGACGCGATAGTGTCCTCCCCTCGAAGGTTTCCAGCTTACGCGGAGCGAGCGGGCGGGCTGCCACCTTTCCGCTCGCCAGGCGCTCAGGCCTCCAGCGACTGCAAGAGGAGCGACAGCTGATCCCGGCTGGCGCCCTTGGGGAGGTAGTAGTGGGGGCCCGACATGAGCGCGCTGCCCACATCCTGGGCCGCCGCGGAGGTGAGGAAGACGATGCGGGGCTTGGTGTTGTTGCGCGGGAGCCGCTCGACGACCTCCAGGCCGCTCATTCCCGGCATGTTCAGGTCGAGGAGCATGATCCGGTACTTCTCTCGAGAGAGCGAGTCCAACGCCTCCTGGCCGTCTGCCGCCTCGATGGCCTCGTAGCCCAGGTCTTCCAGGCACAGCCTGAGGAACTCTCTCCAGTCCGCGTCGTCGTCCACGACCAGGACCTTGCGTCCATCGTCCGCTATCGGTCGGCTCAAAGATCCTCCCTGACACGGGAAGAACCCCTCTGCGCTCCTGCCTCTTTCACTCCCTGCGGCTATAGCTGCCGGCCTGGAGGGCAGGGGAACGGGCAGCGGCTCGCTGACGATGGCGGCCGTTCGTGCTCCACCTCAGGGAGTCAGAAGAGGGCGGTGCTCAGCTGGTTCGCCAGTTGCTGGAGCGCGGGCAGCAGGCTGTGGCTCGCCGTCCTGGGCGTCGGTATGGCCGAGGTTCGTTGCCACGTCGGGGGAGCGAGCAGGCGCCCTCCCGAGTGCTGGAAGAGCCGGAATCGTCCCAGCTCCGTGGAGCTGCCCGAGTTGTAGATGCCCAGCGCCCTCTCGTGCCCATTGAGGGTGAACTCTCGCGGCACGTGCCGGTGCCCGTGGAGGATGAGATCGCAGCGTCCCTGGACGCGCGACACCAGCCGGGGTCCCAGGGCCAGCTCCGCCGCGTGCGGCCAGCCCATCCTCGTGGCCAGCCGCTCGGGGAGGCTCTCCTCGGGCAGTGGCAGCACGTGGTGGTGCAGCAGGATCGCCGTCAGGGCCTCGCGTGGAGCGGCGGCGAGGGCCGTGTCCACCGCCTCCAGCGCCGCCGAGGTCAGCGTTCCATGGCTCGCGAAGATGGAGCGGCGGTTCTGGGGCCCGGTCGAGTCCACACAGACGAGGTAGAGGCCCTCTCGCTCCACCGTGCACACCTTGCGGCCCTTCATCCAGCGCCTCACCACGTCATCCCCAGGCCGGTCGTGGTTGCCGGGGATGAAGGTGAGCCGGGCGGTGTCGAGCAACGGGGAGAAGATCTCCCGGAATCGGCGGAACTCCGCGCTCGCCCCCTGGTGCGTCAGGTCTCCCGTGACCACCACATGGTCCACGCGCTCGGCGAGCAGGGTCGCCACGAGGGCTCGTGCCGCGGAGTCGCTGCTGGGACTCAGGTCCAGATGGAGGTCCGAGAGGTGCGCCAGCTTCTGAACGGGCATGACGCATTCATAGGCACCTCCGGAAACACCCTGATGGCTCGCCGGTGAAAGCTTCGAGAGCCTCGTGTGACAGCGCGGTCAACCCGCGAGCAGCTCCTCGCCTGGGCTCGCCTCGCTCGGAGAGAGCGCCAGCGGTGCCCTGGTCTCCACCGGAGCCAGCCGCGTGCCCGGCAACACTCGCAGCCGCGTCCCCCGCCAGTCCACCGTCCGGCTGAACAGGCCGTTGCACCAGGCCACGAAGAGCAGGGCGTCCTTGATGAGCACGGCGGGAACCGTGCGCCAGGACACCGGCTCCGGACGCAGCATGCGGAACACCGTCACGTCGATGGCGGCCTTCGTCATGGCCAGGGCCGCCACCGCCGCGAAGGCCGGCATCCCCGGCTCCAGCAGCGCTGCCAGCAGCGCCAGCGGCACGGGGTTGAGCAGCCCCTGCGCCAGGTACGTCATCGTCCCCACGGAGCTGTGGTGGATGACGCTCCAGCGCACGTAGCGCTTGAAGAAGGCCCCCACGCACTTCCTCAGGGACACGTTGAACACCGGCGTCGTCGCCACGTGGACCCGCTTGCCCAGCCTGCGCGTCACCCACTGCCCGATGACGAAGTCCTCCGCCAGCACGTCCTTCACCGAGAAGAAGCCGCCGAGTGCCTCCACGTCCTCGCGCCGCAGCGCCATGGACTTGCCCACCACGATGTCCTTGTCCGCCAGCCGCTTGGCGGCGATCACCCCCGCCGCCGCGCTCGAGGCCAGGTGGAGGTTGTCCAGCAGCGAGCCCAGCGTCTGCTCGCCAATCCCCCCGATCGGATGCGTCACGCAGCCCACCGTCGGATCCTCGAACCCGTCGGCAATCCCATCGAGATAACCCGGCGCCACGCGCACGTTCGAGTCGCTGATCACCCACAAGTCATATCGGGCCTCGGAGGACAGCGTGACGAGCTGGTTCACCTTCGGGTTGAGGCCCGGCTCGCCCTCCTGCAGCACCAGCCGCATCACCTGGGGCCAGCGGGCCACCGCCGCCCGCGCCACCGCGTAGGCCGGATCCCTCATGTCCTTCACGCCCAGGAGCACCTCGTAGCTCGGGTAGTCGAGCGAGGCGAACTGCTCCAGGTTGGCCTCCAGATCGTCATCCACGCCGCACAGGGGCTTGAGGATGGAGATGCCCGGCCGGGCCGCGCCTTCCGAGCGGGGCAGGGGGCACTCGCGGCGGTGGCGCAGGACGTAGACGAGCTGCACTGCCAGGGCCACAAGCCCTACCGAGGCGGCGGCGAGCAGGACGAGGGAGGCGACGGGCATTCGCGAGCTCCAGAGCGGCGCACGGTCATCGTGCGACCTGCTCGGGAGGCTAGAAGGGCCCGGCGTCAGCTCAGCGACCGCCTCGCGTCGGCGGCGGGAAAACGGAGTGACAGCGGCGTGAAGTCCCGCTCCCTTGCCTACTCCTGGGAGAGGTTGCGGCTTCGCGGGTGGCGGATGTCCTTGCCCCGCACCATGTAGACGACCATCTCCGCCACGTTCATCGCGTGGTCCCCGATGCGCTCCAGGTGCTTGGCGATGAACATCAGCGCGGTGGCCCGACGGATGTTCTTCGAGTCCTCCATCATGTACGCCAGCAGCTCGTTGAAGACCTTCAGGAAGAGTGCATCCAGGAGATCATCCCCCTTGAGCACCTCCTCGGCCTTCGCCACGTCGTTGGACACGAACGCGTCCAGCGCCTTCTTCACCTGCTGCTGGGCCAGCTCCGCCAGCTTCGGCGTGTCCACGTAGGGCGCCAGCGGCGTCACCTGGTTCAGATCGATGGCCCGCTCGGCGATGTTCACCGCCAGATCCCCGATGCGCTCCAGGTCCGTGACGATCTTCAGCGCCGTGGTGATGAGGCGCAGATCGCTCGCCGCGGGCTGCCGCAGCGCCAGGATGCGGCGGCAGAGATCGTCGATCTCCACCTCCAGCCGGTTCACGTCCTTGTCGGACTTGATGACGTTCTCGGCCAGCGCGGAGTCGCGCTCCGTGAGCGCCTTCACGCTGTGGGCGATGAGCGTCTCCACCTTGGCGCCCATGGCCAGCAGCCGCTCGCGCAAGTCGCGCAGATCCTGCTCGAAAGCCTTGTCGGTGTGCGTTGCCGGCATTGGTGCCTCGATCCTACCCGAACTTCCCGGTGACGTAGTCCTCGGTCCGCTTCTCCGCCGGGTTCGTGAAGATCTGCTCCGTGGGCCCGCATTCCACCAACTCGCCCATGTAGAAGAAAGCCGTCCGGTCGCTCACCCGCGCAGCCTGCTGCATGTTGTGCGTGACGATCGCGATCGTGTACGTGGCCTTCAGCTCGTGGATGAGCTCCTCGATCTTCGCCGTGGCGATGGGGTCCAGGGCGCTGGCCGGCTCGTCCATCAGCAGCACCTCGGGCTCCACCGCCATCGCTCGGGCGATGCACAGGCGCTGCTGCTGGCCGCCAGACAGGCCCAGGGCGCTGTCGTCCAGCCGGTCCTTCACCTCGTCCCAGAGCGCCGCGCCCCGCAGGGACTTCTCCACTCGCGCCGAGAGCTGCCCCTTGTCCTTCATCCCCGCCACGCGCAGGCCGTAGGCCACGTTCTCGAAGATGGACTTGGGGAAGGGGTTGGACTTCTGGAACACCATGCCCACCCGGCGGCGCAGATCCACCACGTCCACGCTCCGGTCGTGGATGCTCGTCCCGTCCAGCAGGATGGTGCCGGTGTGGTTCGAGCTGGGGATGAGATCGTTCATCCGGTTGAGCGAGCGCAGGAAGGTGGACTTGCCACACCCGGACGGGCCGATGAGCGCCGTCACCTGACGCTCGGGGATGGCGAGGCTCACCTTGTTGATGGCCACCTTGGTGCCGTAGCGGAGGCTCAGCTCCCTCGACTCCATCTTGATGCGCGGGCTGGGCGGCTGGAAGGTCATGGACGGCGTTCTCAGTGGGCGTTCGCGGCGCGCCGGCGGGTACGGGTCCGGATGACGACCGCGACTATGTTGAGGGCGAAGGTGAGCATCAGCAGCACCAGCACCGTGGCGTACAACAACGGGCGGGTGGCCTCCACGTCCGGCGACTGCGTGGCCAGCACGTACGTGTGGTAGCCCAGGTGCATGAACTGCGAGTTCAGCGAGGTGGGCAGGTCCGGCAGGAAGTACGCCGCGCCGGTGAAGAGGATGGGCGCCACCTCGCCCGCGCCGCGCGAGACGGCCAGCACGGCACCCGTGAGGATGCCTGGCAGCGCCCCGGGCAGCACCACCCGCACCAGCGTCTGGGACTGGGTGGCGCCCAGCGCCAGGCTCGCGGTGCGGTGATCCAGGGGCACCGCGCGCAGCGCCTCCTCCGTGGCGACGATGACCACCGGCAGCGTCAGCACCGCCAGCGTCAGCGAGGCCCAGAGGATGCCAGGCTGCGCCCAGTGCAGCTCCTGGTAGCCCAGCACGCGGTCCAGGCCGCCGCCCACGAAGTGGATGAAGAAGCCCAGGCCGAACAGCCCGAAGACGATGGAGGGCACGCCCGCCAGGTTGACGATGGCCACCCGAACCCAGCGCGCCACGATGGAGTCGGGCGGGGCGTACTCGTGCAGGTAGACGGCCGTGAGCACTCCCACCGGCATCACCGCCAGCGTCATCAGCAGCGTGAGCGCCGCGGTGCCGTAGAGCGCCGGGAAGATGCCGCCGCCCATCATGCCGTCGGACGGGGCCTCGGTGAGGAACTTCCAGGTGACGTGGCCCGCCCCTTCGGTGAACACGTCCAGCAGGATGACGGCGAGCATCCCCACGATGAGGAGCGCGGCCAGCCCCGTCAGCGAGGTGAGGGCGCCGCCCACCGCCCGGCGCGTCGAGTGCTTCACGAGCCACCTCCCGTGAGCCGCTTGAGGACCCGCTTCGTCCAGGTCGCGGCCACCATGTTGAGGATGAAGGTGAAGACGAACAGCTCCACGCCGATGAAGAACAGCAGCGAGTAGTGCGGGCTGCCCACCACCACCTCGCCCATCTCGGCGGCGATCGTCGCCGACAGCGAGCGCACCGAGTCTCCCAGGCTGGCGGAGACGATGGCCGCGTTGCCGGACGCCATCAGGACGATCATCGTCTCGCCGATGGCGCGGCCGAAGCCCAGCACGCAGCCGGCGAGGATGCCGGGCGCCGCCGCGGGCAGCACCACCTTCCAGGCGGTCTCCCAGGGCGTGGCTCCCAGCGCCAGCGAGGCCTCGCGGTAGCTGCGCGGCACCGAGGTGAGCGCGTCCTCGGCCACGGTGAAGATGACGGGCACGATGGCCAGCGCCAGCCCCAGGCCCGCCACCACCGCGTTGAGCCGGTAGGTGAAGCCGAACGTGTCCTGCAGGAACGTGGCGAGCACCATCAGCGCGAAGAAGCCCAGCACCACCGACGGGATGCCCGCCAGCAGCTCGATGACGGGCTTGAGCAGCTCCCGCAGCCGCCGCGGAGCGAACTCCGCCGCGAACAGCGCGCCGGCCACGCCCACCGGCACCGCCACCAGCATGGAGACCACCGTCGTCTTCAGCGTGCCGATGAACAGCGGGATCATGCTCACCTTGGGCACCGAGGATACCGGCTGCCACAGGTAGGCGGGCGGACGGCCCGGCCGCGTGGGCTGGGCCGTGAACATCTTGGCCAGGCTCGCCTCGTGGCGCGCCTCGGCGTCCAGGAAGAGATCCAGCGCTTCCTTCGCGACGAAGACGATGATCAGCACCAGGGCGGCGATGCCCGTGAAGGCCATCGCGGTGACGATGCCCGCGATGACCTTCTCCCGGAGCTGCCGGCGCCGTGCCTCGGGGGAGCTCCGCGGAGCGACGATGGGTTCAGCGAGACTCTGCTGCATGGGTGCCTCTCTATCCATCCTGGCCCCCCACCTGGCGTGACATTCTTGTGACGGGACTACTTCACCGGGAAGTAGCCAACCTTGTTCACGATCTGCTGTCCCTCGGTCGACAGGGCGAAGTCGATGAAGGCCTTGGTCTCGCCCGCGGGCGCGTTGCGCAGGTAGAAGTAGAGATCCCGCGCGAGCGGGTACTTGCCGCTCTTGATGTTCTCGAGGGTGGGCGCCACCTCCTCGTTGCCCACCTTCACCTTCAGCTCCTTGAGGCCCTTGGCGTAGGCGGCGCCGCCGTAGCCGATGCCGTTCTTCTCCTTGGCCACGGCGTTCACCACCGCGGCGGTGCCCGGCAGCGTCTGCGCGCTGGCGGTGTAGTCATCCCCACCGAGCACGGTGTCCTTCACGAAGGTGTAGGTGCCGGAGGAGTTCTCGCGGGAGTAGACGACGATGGGCGCGTCCGGGCCGCCCACCTCCTTCCAGTTGGTGATGTCGCCCAGGTAGATGCCCTTGAGCTGCTCCTGCGTGAGCGAGTTCAGCGGGTTCTTCTCGTTGACGTAGAAGGTGACGCCGTCCTTGGCCACGGAGATCTCCGTGCCGTGGGTCTTGAAGCGAGCGTTCAGCTTCTGCTTCTCCGCGTCCTTCATGGGACGGCTGGACATGCAGATCTCGGTGGTGCCGTTGATGAGCGCGGAGATGCCGGTGCCCGAGCCGCCGCCCGTCACCTGCAGCTTCGTGTCGGCGTTCTTCTTCATGAACTCCTCGGCCCAGCGCTGGGCGAGGATGACCATGGTGTCCGAGCCCTTGATGGTGATGGTGCCCGCCCGCGCCGCCATGGGCAGGGCGAGCAGGAAGACGGCGAGGAAGGATGCGAGGAACTTCTTCATGGTGGATGACTCCTTGGAGAGACGTTGGCTGGATGCCGGCTATGCGACGACTGTGGCTCTTTCGCGGCTCGAACGTGACAAGTGCGCAACGCGCCTCAGGCGGAGTGGGGATCGACGATGCGGTAGCCCACGCCGCGCACCGTCTCGAGGCACGCGCGCGCCGGGCCGAGCTTGTCGCGCAGGCGCATCACGTGCGTGTCGATGGTGCGCGTCTCGAGCGAGCTGGAGAGGCCCCACACCTCCTCCAGGAGCTGGTCGCGCGTCTGCACCCGGCCGACGCGCGTCATCAGGTACTCCAGCAGCCGGAACTCCAGCGCCGTGAGCGCCACCTCCTTGTCCTCCACGTAGAAGCGGTGGGCTCCCACGTCGAGCCGGAGGGCGCCCAGCGTGATGGGCGCCGAGCCGTCCCGCGGCGGGTTGCTGCGGCGCAGGATGGCCTTGAGGCGCAGCACCAGCTCGCGGACGCTGAAGGGCTTGGTCACGTAGTCGTCCGCTCCCACCTCGAAGCCGCGGACCCGGTCCGCCTCCTCGCCCTTGGCGGTGAGCATGACGATGAGGATGTCCCGGGTGAGCGCCCCCGCGCGCAGCTGCCGGCACACCTCCGTGCCAGGCATGTCCGGGAGCATCAGATCGAGCAGCACGAGATCCGGTCGCTGCTCTCGCGCCGCGGCGAGGGCCGCCTCGCCCGTGGCCGCCACCCGGGTGGAGAAGCCGGCCGTCTTGAGGTTGAAGTCGATGAGCTCGGCGAGGTCGCGCTCGTCATCGACGATGAGGACGTGGGACATGGCGATGCAATCTGTCCGTCCCCGTTTGCGCTGGCGTGACACGCTGGAAACAACTGCGTGACGATCCACCAGCACCTTGGATTTCGCGGAGTTGCGCCCCGGTGTTGCAGGCCCGTGACAGGCGAGGGCGGCTCAGCCGCGCGGCGAGTCCGGGCGCAGCACGCTCCGGCCCGGGGCGGCCATCCACGCGAAGGTGAAGCGCTTGCCCGCGGGCATCATCGCCAGCACCGTGCCCTTGCGCAGCTTGTCCGGCAGCGCCTCACCGAGTGCCAGCTTGCCGGCCCGCGCCAGGGAGGGGTTGTGGCCCACCAGCGCCCAGCCCGGTCCCACCTCCGCCGCCAGCTCCACGATGCGCTTGTGGGCATGGTCGAGCGGGAGCAGCGCCTGGTGCACCTCCACCTGCGCCAGCCCGAAGGCCTCGGCGAGGATCTCCGCCGTCTGGACCGCGCGCACCAGCGGGCTGGTGAGGATGCCCGTCATGGGCGTGAGGCGCGCGAGCTTGCGCGCGTGCTGGCGGAAGGCGGCGCGTCCCTCGACGGTGAGCGCCCGGGCTTCGTCGCCGAGCGCGTGTTCATCCTCCGCCACGGCATGGCGGACGAGCATCAGTGGAAGGGCATGGACGGGCATGGCGGCGCGTCCCTACCCCCGCGCGGCGCGTGCAGGCAAGCCAACCTTGTGTGTCAGCCATCCAGATCGTTCGCGGACTCGAGCTGCGAGGCCAGCGCGGGCTCCGCCGCGATCGCCGTGGCCTGGGCGTGCCCCAGATCCGTGGGGTCCACCGCCTCCTGGCGCAGGGCGGCGGCCTCGGCCTCGTCCCGGGGAACGGGCGGCTCCTCCGCCGCGACGGGCTCGGCAGGGGCGGGGCGGGGCGGGGCTCCCGGGGGCGGGCGCAGCACGGGGCCCGGAGGCGGCAGGCCCGAGTGGCGGCGCGCGGCCTCCAGCAGCGCGTGGTGGTGGCGGTAGCGCGCCTCCACCAGCTTGTGGATGAGGATGGGGCCGCCGGGCACCTTGCGCGCCGTGAGCGCCTGGGTGGCCTTGCGCACCGGGTAGCGCACCCGGCGGATCTGCACGCGCCAGCCCTTGGGCGTGTACGTGAAGATGCCGTAGGCCGGGCGGAGGTCTCCGTCCCGAGGAATGCCCGCGCTGGCCACGTCCGCGATGATCATCCGGCCCACGCGGCGGCGGTACGGGAAGTGGAGGTGCCCGAACGCGCAGGCCGCCGCGTCCAGGTGCATGAAGAACCGGCGGACGGACAGCTCGTCCAGCGTCGGATCCAGCGACTCCTCGAGGTTCTTCGGGTTGGCGTGGCAGACGAAGAGGTCCTGCCCCTTGCGCGGCGTGTAGCGGATGGAGAAGGGCATGGCGCCCAGCATCTTCAGGTGGGCCTCGCCCAGCTGATCCCGCGTCCAGCGCAGCAGCTCCGTCTTCCAGTGGTCCCGCTCGCGGTAGGCGCCGCCCAGGTAGTTGCCCGCGAGGTAGCAGTCCGTGTTGCCCATCAGCAGCGCGTCGCAGCGGTCCGCCAGCAGCTCCACCGTCTCGCGCGGGTGGGCACCGCGCAGCGCCAGGTCCCCCGCGGCCACGATGTAGTCGGGGGCCATCCTGTCGATGTCCTCGAGGACTGCCTCGCAGGCGGGGAGATTGCCGTGAATGTCCGCGAGGATCGCGACCCGCATCGTACCCGTATCCTACCCGGATGCCGCCTCAGGGGTAGCGACGGGAAGAAAAATGACGAACACGCTGCCTACATGGGGCTGGCTCTCCACCTTCACCTCCCCGCCCATGGCCCCCATCAGGTGTTTCACGATGGACAGGCCCAGGCCCGTGCCCCCCATGTCCCGGCTGCGACCTTTGTCCACCCGGTAGAAGCGCTCGAAGATACGGGAGAGGTGCTTCGGCTCGATGCCCAGCCCCGTGTCCTTGACCCGGACCACGCAGCGCCCGTCCTCCAATGTGCCGAAGACGTCCACCCGCCCTCCTGCCGGGGTGTACTTCACCGCGTTATCGAGCAGGTTCAGGAGCACCTGCTCGACTGCTCGCTCGTCCCCGCGCGCCACCAGGTTCTGGGGGACGTGGAGCTCCAAGTGGATGTTCTTGCCCGCGGCCTTGGGCTTGACGGTCTCCGCCGCTCGCGAGGCGGCCACCGCCAGGGGCACCTGGGCGATCTTCAGCTGCAGCTCGCGGGACTCCAGCCGGGACAGCTCGAGCAGATCCTCCACGAGCTCGGAGAGGCGCTCGGACTGGCGGTGGATGATCTCCACCATCTTGGGCGCCATCTCCTGGTCCTTCAGCGCTCCGCTCTGGAGCGTCTCCGCGTAGCCGCGGATGGCGGTGATGGGGGTGCGCAGCTCGTGGGAGACGTTGGCCACGAAGTCCTTGCGCACCTTCTCCAGCCGCCGCAGCTCCGTCACGTCGTGGAAGACGGCGGCGCTGCCCGGCAGATCCTTGCCCAGCGGCGTCACGCGGATGGACAGCGTGCGGGGGAACAGCCCCTCCAGGGTGAGCTCCAGGCGCGAGGATGTCCCCTCCCGGCAGGCGCGCATCACCGCCTCGTGCAGCTCCTCGTTGCGGATGAGGGCCAGCGGGCGCTGGCCCACGATGTCCGCGCCGCCCGGCTGGAGCATCCCGCGCAGGGCGTCGTTGTGGCGCACGACGTTGCCCGCCGCGTCGGTGATCCAGATGCCCTCGATCATGCCGTCCAGCACGGCGGTGAGGGTGCGCGCCTCCTGGGTGAGCTGGGCGTTCTGCGCGGCGAGCCGGGCGTGCAGCGACTCGATGGCGCCCTCCAGCGTCGCCACCTCCTCCAGCGTGTCGTCCTCGGAGGAGGTGACGGGCGGAATGCCCTCGAGGCGCCCGCGCGTCTTGCGCGCCAGTGTCTGGAGCTGCCGCTCGAAGCTGTCGCGGCTGGCGATGATGACGGTGACGAAGCCGGCCAGCGTGACGACCGCCGCGGCGATGGCGCTCACGGGCGTGTCCAGGGCCACCAGCACCACCAGGACCACGACCGCGGACAGCAGGAGCGGGACGATGAGGTTGCGCATGGGCGGGCCAGGCGGTGCTCAGGGCGGGTTGAGCTTGTAGCCCACGCCCCGGATGGTCTCGATGATGTCGCCCGAAGGGCCCAGCTTCTCGCGCAGCCGCTTGATGTGGGTGTCCACGGTGCGGGTGTGGATCTCCGCCTGGATGCCCCAGACGTCCGAGAGGAGCACCTCGCGCGTCTGCACCCGTCCGGCCCGCTCCAGCAGCGTGCGCAGCAGGCGGAACTCCAGCGCGGTGAGGATGACCTCCTCGCCCTTCACGCGGACCTGGTGGCGCGCCGTGTCCAGCTGGATGTCACCGGCGCCGAGCTGGGGCGCGGGCTCCTCCTCCGCGTCCGCGCGGCGCAGCACCGCCTTGACCCGGAGCATCAGCTCCCGGACGGAGAAGGGCTTCACCACGTAGTCATCCGCGCCCGCCTCGAGCCCCTGGATGCGGTCGGCCTCCTGGCCCTTGGCGCTGACGATGACCACCGGCACCTTGCGCAGCTCCGAGTCGCTCTTGAGCATCCGGAGCACCTCGCTGCCGGCCACGTCCGGGAGCATCAAGTCGAGCAGCACCAGGTCCGGCATCCGCGCGCGGGCCTTGGCCAGCCCTCCCGCGCCGGTGTTCGCCGTCTCCGTCTCGAACCCCGCGGCGCGGAGGTTGTACTCGACGAGTCCAGCGAGGTCCTGCTCGTCCTCGATGATCAGGATGCGCGCCATGGCCTTCTCCGCCTCCAGTGGGAGCCGTGTCACGGCCCCGTGGCGTCGCAGCGATAGCAGATCCAATTGTGACAGCGAGGTGAAAGACACCGCTTCTTGCGCCCGCCTCGCTGGAAGCCCGGGGGCCGGGCCGGCACGGGTGTCAGAAGGTGGGATCGCAGTCCACGGTGGTGAGCGTCATCGGCGCGGCGATGACCGGGTCGTTCCGGCTCGCGTTGACCTCCGGGAGGTAGTTGCAGGAGCTGCCCAGGAAGCGCGGCGGGCTCTCATTGGAGATCGCCTCGATGACGAGCACGTAGTCCCGCCCCACCGGTGCCTCGAAGCTGACGTCCTGCGAGGTGACGCCGGTGCCGCTCAGGTTCTCCAGGAAGCGCAGCGCGCGGCTCTCCCGGCCCCGGGCATCGTGGAGCGGCAGCAGCTCGTCAAGCCTCACCTTCTGGTTGAGGCAGGTCTTCTGGAGCTCCGTGCAGTCGCGCTGCTTGCCGTCCGGGAGCACCACGATCTGGAAGGCGGACAGCTGGTCCGTCACGGCCTTCTCCACGAGCAGGTCCAGCCCGAGCGGGGAGGTGTCGGAGGAGGGCGCCGCGCCACAGCCGGCGACGAGCGTGAGGGCCAGGGACGTCAGGGCGAACGGACGAAGGTTCATGGATTGACGCGGATGGTGACGGGGACGCGACCGCGCTCCTCGGAGGTGGCGATGGCGACACCCGCGGCGGTGCCTCCGACGACGACGGCGCCCACGCCCACCCAGAGCCAGGGGCTCTTGTACCAGGGCCGCGCCGTGCTGGCCGTCGCGGACGTGCCCGAGGCCGGCTGGGGCATCACCGAGAAGATGAGCGGGTTGAAGGAGTCGCCCCGGCCCGCCAGCCGCCGCTGCGCCGCGTCCGCCACCTCGAAGTAGTACTCCACCTCATAGGGGTTGGCCTCGGAGGGTAGCTCGTAGGCGGGCAGGGTGGCCTGGTACTGCTCCTTGTTGCCTCGCAGGCGCGTGAAGTCCACCGAGCTGTAGGCCTCGTCCCCCGCGCGGCGGAAGAAGAGCTTCGCCTTGGCCCCCAGGGCCATGTTCTCGATGCGCGCGTCCACCACCACCGGCTCGCCGCCCGTGGGGTCCGGGATGGGGTCCACCTGCAGCGTCACCGGCCGGACACGCCGGCTCTTGATGTCCTCCTTGATGCGCGCGTACAGCTGCCGCAGCTTGGGCGGCGCGTTGCGGGGCAGCTCGAAGTCCGGCCGGGCCTGGAGCAGCCGCTCGTAGGCCTCCCGGGCGCGCGCCTCGTCCCCCAGGTACAGCGAGGCCAGCCCGAGCAGGCGGTAGAGCTCCACCAGCTGATCATCCGTGACGTCGGGCGCATCCAGGCCCGCCTGGAGCGTCTTCACCGCCTCCTCGAAGTCCCCCTGCTCGATCTGCTCCTGGGCGCGGACGATCTCCCGGTTGGTGGGGCCCAGCTGGAAGAGGAGGGGCTCTGGGAAGACGGGTCGAGCGAACGCCAGGGCAGGGCTCAGGAGCCCGCCTACCAGGATGCTGACCACCACACGCAGCCGCCAGCCTTGCATTACACGGACCGTACCAGAGCGTTATTAAAAGGATCCACGGAAGGAGATCCCCCGGCCGGTCACGGCCAGGTGAATTCCAACGTGGTTTTGAGAACAGCGGCGCGTTGACTTTTGGGGATCCCCCCTCTATGTTGCGCGCCCTTTTGCCTGGAAGCCTTGTAGATGGTCGTAAAGATTGAACAAATTCAAGAAGCGGGGCTGAAGCTCGACGAGCCCATCGCTCTGGAGCTGCTCCAGGAGGTGCTGGGAGGAAGCGGTCAGGATACCGGCTTCCGGGCGACCCGGCCCTCGACGCTCCACGCTTCCCTGCGGAAGGTGAGCGGCGGCGTGCTCGTGCAGGGCAGCTTCACCGCCCACGTGGCCGCTCCCTGCAAGCGGTGCCTGGTGGACGTGAAGCTGGAGCTGCCGGTGTCCTTCACCCTCAACCTGGTGCCCGAGTCGCTCGTCCGGGGCGATGACATCCTGGACGAGGACGAGAAGGACGAGCGCGCCCAGGGCGAGACGGGCGGGTCCTTCGAGTTGGAGGACGCGGACGAAGAAGTCTTCGACGGGAAGACGATCGATCTGGATCCGATCGTGCGTGAGCAGGTATTGCTCGCCCTGCCGATGAACGCGGTCTGTCGTGAGGACTGCAAGGGGCTCTGCGCGCAGTGCGGCCAGAACCTCAACGAGAAGCAGTGTGGCTGCGAGCAGAAGGTCATCGACCCTCGGCTCGCTCCCCTGATGAACATCAAGCTGAACTAGAGGTGAGTCGTGGGAGTTCCCAAGAAGCGGACTTCGAAGATGCGCCGGGATCGCCGTCGCGCGGCCAACAACAACCTGCGCTCTGCCGTGCAGGTCATCAAGTGCTCCAAGTGCAAGGAGCCGGTGCTGCCGCACCGCGCCTGCGCCGCTTGTGGCAACTACAGTGGGCGTGAGGTCATCGCCACCGAGTAGTTGAGGCGTCCGGTGCGGCTCGTGCTCGACGCGAGGGGTGGCGATCCCGCCCCCTTCGCCGTCGTCGTGCGCCGTATTTCGTTCGTGCGCGCTCTCCCGGAGCACCGGATGGTGCTCGTGGGGGAGTCGTCGTGCATGCGGGCGTCTCCTCGGCGGAAGAAGCACTCCCTGTTCCAGGCGGGCGTCGCGCTCGTCCAGGATCGGGAGGCGTCTGCCCGGGCCCGGGTGGCCAATCCCGCGCGTGTCAGGCTGGCGCCATAGGGTGGTTTCGCGGTGGCTTCGGCCTGCTCCGCGAGGCCATCGGCTTGACGCGATGCATTGACTGCTCGGAACCTGGCTGCTTGCCCGCCAGAGAGGAAAAAGGGCGACAGGCGACGCTTTTTCCGATTAGAGAGCCCGCCCGTAGCGTTGTGTTCCGACGACACTCCGGGAGTACCACGTGCCCCTCGCGCAGATCATCGGAACGGGTTCCTACGCGCCCGCCCAAGTCATCACCAACCAGGACCTCGAAAAGATCGTCGACACCTCCGACGCCTGGATCACCGAGCGAACCGGTATCCGCGAGCGCCGCAAGGCCGCGCCCGGCGAGGCGACGAGCGACATGGCGGTCGCCGCCGCCCGGCAGGCGCTGGAGATGGCGGGTGTCCGCCCCGAGGAGCTGGATCTGATCGTCGTGGGCACCATCACGGCGGACATGCCCATGCCCTCCTGCGCCGTGCTCGTGCAGGCCAAGCTGGGGGCGAAGAAGGCCTTTGCCTTCGACGTGGCCGCCGCGTGCGCGGGCGCGGTGTACGCCCTCTCGGTGGCGGACCAGTTCATGCGCACCGGTCAGGCGAAGCGGGCGCTCGTGATCGGCGCGGACCTCTTCACCGGCGTGCTGAACTGGAAGGACCGCAACACCTGTGTCCTCTTCGGCGACGGAGCCGGGGCCATGGTGCTGGCGCCCGCCGAGGAGGAGGGCAGGGGCATCCTCTCCACGCGGCTGCGGACCGACGGCACGCTGTCGGACATCCTCACCATCCCCGCGGGCGGCTCCAAGGAGCCGCTCACCGAGGAGAACATTCGCGACCAGCGCCACAAGGTGAGCATGAACGGGCGCGAGGTCTTCAAGACCGCGGTGCGCGAGCTGACGGGCATCACCAATGAGGCGCTGCAGGCCCATGGCATCTCCCCGGGCCAGGTGGACCACGTCATCGCGCACCAGGCCAACCTGCGAATCCTCGAGGCGGTGATGCAGCGCATCGAGATTCCCGTCGAGAAGTGCTGGATCAACCTCGACAAATACGGCAACACGTCGGCCGCCTCGGTGCCCATGGCGCTGGATGAGGCCAACCGCGCCGGCCGTCTCAAGCGCGGGGACCTCATCGCCGTGATGGCGGTGGGGGCGGGTATGGCGTGGGGCAGTGCCGTGGTGCGGTGGTAGCCAAGGGGCAGTCAGGGAGGGAGTGAGTACACATGTCGAAGATTGCATTCGTCTTCCCCGGGCAGGGCAGCCAGAAGGTGGGCATGGGGAAGGACCTGCTGGAGAAGTTCCCCGAGGCTCGCGCCGTCTTCGACGCGGCGGATGATGCGCTCGGCGAGAAGCTGTCCTCCCTCTGCTTCGAGGGGCCCGAGGACGCGCTCAAGCTCACCGCCAACACGCAGCCGGCGATCCTCACGGTGTCCTTGGCCGTCCACGCCATCGTCTCCAAGCGCGGGGTGACGGCCTCCTTCGTCGCGGGGCACTCGCTGGGTGAGTACTCGGCCCTGGTGGCCGCTGGCGCCCTGTCGCTGCCGGACGCCGTCCGCGCGGTGCGCTCGCGCGGCTCCTTCATGCAGGAGGCGGTGCCCGCGGGCGTGGGTGCCATGGCCGCCGTGCTCGGCCTGGAGCCCGAGAAGGTGAAGGCCGCCTGTGACGCGGCGGCCCAGGGCGAGGTGCTGGCCCCCGCCAACTACAACTCGCCCGAGCAGACGGTCATCGCCGGGCATGCCTCCGCGGTGGCTCGCGCCGAGGCGAAGCTCAAGGAGGCCGGCGCCAGGCGCGTCATGCCCCTGCCGGTGTCCGCGCCCTTCCACTGCGCGCTGATGGATCCGGTGAAGCCGCGGCTGGCCGAGGTGCTCGGCAAGGTGAAGGTGTCCGCGCCCCGCATCCCGGTGGTCACCAACGTGGAGGCCAGGCCCAACGCGGACGCCTCGCGCGTGGTCCCGCTCCTGCTGGAGCAGGTGAGCGCCCCGGTGCGCTGGATCGAGTGCGTGGAGGCCCTCAAGGCCGAGGGCGTGACGCGCATCGTCGAGCTGGGACCGGGTAAGGTGCTGGCCGGGCTCGTCAAGCGCATCAGCAAGGACATCGAGACGTTCAACGTCGAGGATTCCGCGAGCCTTGAGAAGACGCTCGCGGCGCTGGGGGCAGCATGAACGGCTTCAAGGACAAGGTGGTGCTGGTGACGGGCGGCTCGCGCGGCATCGGCCGGGCGTGCGCGGTGGCCTTCGCCAAGGCGGGCGCCGCCGTGGTGATCGTCAACTACGCGGGCAACGAGGCGGCCGCCCAGGAGTCGGTCAAGCTCGTCCAGGAGGCCGGCGCCAAGGCCGAGGCCGTGAAGTTCGACGTGGCGGACACCGCCGCCTGCGCCTCCGCCGTGGAGAACATCGTCAAGACGCACGGCCGGCTGGACGTGCTCGTCAACAACGCGGGCGTGGCGGTGGACGGCCTGGTCATGCGCTTGAAGGACGAGGACTGGGACAAGCAGTTGGACACCAACCTCAAGGGCGCCTTTGCCCTCATCCGCGCCGCCAGCCGCCCGATGATGAAGCAGCGGGGTGGGGCCATCATCAACCTCACCTCCATCGTCGGCGAGTCGGGCAACGGCGGACAGGCCGCCTACTCCGCCTCCAAGGCGGGCCTCATCGGCCTGACGAAGTCGGTGGCCAAGGAGCTGGCCAGTCGCAACATCCGCGTCAACGCCGTCTCCCCGGGCTTCATCGGCACGGACATGACGGCCAGCATCAACGACGAGATGCGCAAGAAGATGCTGGAGAACATCCCCCTGGCACGTCTGGGCACCCCGGAAGAGGTGGCCAACGCCGTGGTATTCCTGGCCAGCGATGCGGCTGCCTACATCACCGGAGAAGTTCTGAAGGTGAATGGCGGCATGTACATGTAGCCCAAGGTTGGATTGCTGGCGGGCGTGGGATATACCGCGCCCGCCTTTGACTGGGCCCGGGAAGTAAGGCGGGCCCCCACATGGTTCCTGGAGGGTTCATCACTTATGTCGACGTCAGCCATCGAAACCAAGGTCAAGTCCATCATCGCCGACCAGCTCGGGGTGGGAGAGGACGAGATCAAGCCCGAGTCCTCGTTCATCGAGGACCTTGGCGCCGACAGCCTCGACATCGTGGAACTCGTGATGGCGATGGAGGAGGAGTTCGAGGTCGAGATTCCCGATGAAGAGGCCGAGAACATCAAGACTGTCGGCGACGCCATCAACTACATCAATACCCACAAGAAGTAAGGCAGCACGCGCGGCCGGGCCGGAGGAACGCCAGGCACCGGCGTTCCGTGGCCGCGCACAGGCGTAGCCGCGCACCCGTTGGAGAGGATCGTGTCAAACCGTCGAGTCGTCGTCACTGGTACCGGATTGATCACGGCACTGGGTACCGGTACCGAGAAGAACTGGCAGGCGATGCTCGCCGGCAAGTCTGGGATCGGCACCATCACGCGCTTCGAGCTGGCGAAGCTCGACACGCGTGTCGCGGGCGAGGTGAAGGACTTCGCGCCCGAGGAGTTCATCGACAAGCGCGAAGTGCGCCGGATGGACCTGTTCTCCCAGTACGCCGTGGCCGCCTCCGAGATGGCCATGCGCGAGAGCGGCCTGCCCATCGGCACGGACAAGCCGCACGGCTACCAGCAGGAGCGGGTGGGCGTCATCATCGGCTCCGGCATCGGGGGCATCGCGTCGCTGGAGGAGCAGCACAAGAAGGGGCTGGAGAAGGGGTTCGACCGGCTGTCGCCCTTCTTCATCATCCAGATGATCATCAACATGGCGCCCGGCCTGGTCTCCATCCGCTACGGCGCCAAGGGCCCCAACTGGTCCCCGGTGTCCGCCTGCGCCACCAGCGCCCACGCCATTGGCGAGGCCTGGAAGTCCATCCGCCTGGGTGAGACGGACGCCGTCATCGCCGGAGGCGCCGAGGCCGCCATCACCCCGCTGGGCATGGGTGGCTTCTCGGTGATGAAGGCGCTGTCCACGCGCAACGACACCACCGCCAGCCGCCCGTTCGACAAGGACCGGGATGGCTTCGTGATGGGCGAGGGCGCCGGCATCGTCATCCTCGAGGAGCTGGAGCACGCGAAGAAGCGCGGCGCCAACATCCTGGCGGAGCTGGTGGGCTACGCGGCCAACTCGGACGCCAACCACGTCACCGCCCCGGCCCCCGAGGGCGAGGGCGCGGCCCGCTGCATGCGCCTGGCCCTGGCCTCCGCGCAGATGAACCCCGAGGAGGTGGGCTACATCAACGCCCACGGCACCTCCACCCCGTACAACGACGCCAACGAGACCAAGGCCATCAAGTCCGTCTTCGGCGCGCACGCGCGGAAGCTGGCCGTGTCGTCCACCAAGTCGATGACCGGGCACATGCTCGGCGCGGCCGGTGGCGCGGAGGCGGTGGTGAGCGTGCTGTCGCTGCTGCGCGGCGTGCTGCCTCCGACGATCAACTACACGACGCCGGATCCGGACTGCGATCTGGACTACGTGCCGAACCAGCCTCGAGAGGTTCGCGTCGAGGCGGCGATGAGCAACTCGTTCGGCTTCGGTGGCACCAACGCGGTGCTGCTGTTCCGCCGCTTCAAGTAGTCCGGCCCTGCCGGGAGGAGGCCCGCGTGAAGATCATCCTTGCTTCCGACCACGCGGGCCTCGAGCTGCGCAAGGCCCTGGTGGACCTGCTCCAGGAGAAGGGCCACGCGTTCCAGGACGTGGGTCCCACCACCAGCGACTCGGTGGACTACCCGGACTTCGCCAGGACGGTGGCCCGCGCCGTGGCCGCCGGCGAGTTCACCCACGGGGTGCTCGTGTGCGGCACGGGCATCGGCATGAGCATCGCGGCCAACAAGTACCGGGGCGTGCGCGCGGCCCTGTGCAGCACCGAGTTCGAGGCCCGCATGGCCCGCGAGCACAACGACGCCAACGTGCTGTGCCTGGGGCAGCGGGTGATCGGCCCCGGCGTGGCCAAGGGCATCCTCGAGGCCTTCCTCGCCACCGCGTTCGCGGGCGGCAAACACGCCCGGCGCGTCCAGATGATCCGCGACGCCGAGTCCGAATCGCAGCGGTGAGGCCCTGGCGGGGCTTGCTCCGCTCGTGGCCGGCGTTCCAGTCTTCCAGCAGCAGCCTCCGCAGCGGAGGCCTTCGCAGCACCTACCTTCCGAGGGAACCATGGAGAACATCCGCACGCTCGCCGAGGTCGATCCCGAGATCGCCCAGGTGGTCCGCCACGAGACGGAGCGCCAGGAGGAGGGGCTCGAGCTGATCGCCTCGGAGAACTTCGTCAGCCCGGCGGTCATGGAGGCCATGGGCTCGGTGCTGACGAACAAGTACGCCGAGGGCTACCCCGGCAAGCGCTACTACGGCGGCTGCGAGGTGGTGGACGTGGCGGAGACGCTCGCCATCAACCGCGTGAAGGAGCTGTTCGGCGCCGAGGCCGCCAACGTCCAGGCCCACTCGGGCAGCCAGGCCAACATGGCCGCCTACATGGCGCTGATGAAGCCGGGCGACACCATGCTGTCGCTGGACCTGAACTCCGGTGGCCACCTCACCCACGGCGCGGCCTTCAACTTCTCCGGCAAGCTCTACAAGGTCGTCCACTACGGGCTGACGCGCGAGACGGAGACGATCGACTTCGGGCAGGTGTCCTCCCTGGCCCGCGAGCACAAGCCCAAGGTCATCATCGTGGGCGCCAGCGCCTATCCGCGCACGCTCGACTTCGCGAAGTTCCGCGAGATCGCCGACAGCGTGGGCGCGGCGATGATGGTGGACATGGCGCACATCGCCGGCCTGGTGGCCGCGGGCGTGCACCCCTCGCCGGTGCCGCTGGCGGAGTTCGTCACCTCCACCACGCACAAGACGCTCCGCGGCCCGCGCGGCGGCCTGGTGCTGTGCAAGGAGCCGTACGCCAAGGCCGTCAACAGCCAGATCTTCCCCGGCATCCAGGGCGGGCCGCTGATGCACGTGATTGCCGCCAAGGCCGTGGCCTTCAAGGAGGCGCTCAGCCCCGAGTTCAAGGCCTACCAGCGACAGATCGTCTCCAACGCCAAGGCGCTGGCCGAGGCGCTCCAGAAGGCCGGCCTGCGCCTGTGCTCGGGCGGCACGGACAACCACCTCATGCTGGTGGACCTGCGCCCCAAGAAGATCACCGGCAAGGCCGCCGAGGACGTGCTGGGCAAGGCCGGCATCACCGTGAACAAGAACATGATCCCGTTCGATCCGGAGAAGCCGACCACCACCTCCGGCGTCCGCGTGGGCACCCCCTCCCTCACCACGCGCGGGATGAAGGAAGCGGAGATGGCCATCGTCGGCCAGCTCATCGGCGAGGCGCTGGACAATGCCTCGGACGAGGCGCAGCTGACGCGCATCCGTGGCAAGGTGAAGGAGCTGACGAAGTCCTTTCCGCTCTACGCCTCGCGCCTGAAGTAGGTAATGTCTCCCGCTCCCGATGCGCTGCCCCTTCTGCCAGGACACCGAGAACAAGGTCATCGACTCGCGCGAGTCGCATGAGGGCTCGGTCATCCGCCGGCGCCGCGAGTGCCTGCAGTGCAAGCGCCGCTTCACCACGTACGAGCGGGTGGAGGAGCTCTACCCGCTCATCGTGAAGAAGGACGGCCGGCGCGAGGCCTTCGATCGGGACAAGATCGTCAACGGGCTGAAGAAGGCCTGCGAGAAGCGCCCCGTGTCGGCCGACCAGGTCGAGCAGACGGTGGAGGCCATCGAGCGGATGCTGCAGGGCATGGGCGAGAAGGAGGTGCCCTCCAGCGTCATCGGCGAAGAGGTGATGAAGCACCTGCGCGCGCTGGACGAGGTGGCCTATGTGCGCTTCGCCTCGGTGTACCGGAGCTTCCGCGACATCGCCGAGTTCATGAACGAGCTGCGCGAGCTGGCCGATCAGTCGAAGGAAGCCCGGCCCAAGCCCCAGCCCGGCAAGGGTGGCCAGCCGTCATGAGGCTGCTGACTCGGGCACGCCTGAAGGCCAGCAGGGCCCCGAGAGCAAAGCGCGCCGCGGACTTCGACCGGGCCGTGGCCGAGTTCTTCATGCGCATCGCGCTGGAGGAGGCCACCAAGGGCCTGGGCCGCACCAGCCCCAACCCGGCCGTGGGCGCGGTGCTGGTGAAGGGCGGGCGCATCATCGCTCGTGGCTTCACCCAGCCGGCGGGACAGGCCCACGCGGAGGTGATGGCGCTGGCGGCGGCCGGCCCTCGGGCGCGCGGCGCGGACCTCTACACGACGCTCGAGCCGTGCAGCCACTATGGGCGCACGCCCCCGTGCACCCTGGCCATCCTCGAGGCCGGCGTGCGCCGCGTCATCAGCGCCGCCGGGGACCCGAACCCGCGGGTGAATGGCAAGGGCATCGCCAGGCTCCGGCGCGCCGGGGTGGAGGTGCTCACCGGCGTGCTCGAGGAAGAGGCCACCACGCTCAACCGGGCCTTCTTCAAGACCATCCGCACGGGCATGCCCTACGTCACGCTCAAGGCGGCGGTGACGCTGGATGGCAAGCTGGCCACGGCCACCGGTGACTCGCGCTGGGTGACGGGCGAGACGGCGCGCGCCTGGGTCCACCAGCTGCGCAACCAGGTGGATGTCATCCTCGTGGGCTCCAACACGGTGCGCCGGGATGATCCCAAGCTCACCACCCGGCTGCCCGGCGGCGGAGGGAGGGACCCGGTGCGCGTGGTGGTGGACTCGCGCCTGAGCCTGAAGCCGTCCGCCACCATCTTCACCCAGCGCTCCCCGGCGAAGACGGTGCTCGCCACCCTGGAGGACCCCGAGGGCCGCAAGGCGCGCCGCTTCTCCGCTCAGGGCGTCGAGGTGTGGCAGGTGCGCGCCAGGCGCGACCGCGTGGACCTCAAGGCCCTGCTGACGCGCATCGGCCACGCCGGCTTCAACCACGTGCTCGTGGAGGGTGGGGCGGAGATGTACGGCTCCTTCCTCCGGGAGCGGCTGGCCGACGAGCTGGCCCTGTTCCTGGCTCCCAAGCTCATCGGCAGCCAGGGCCTCTCCTGGTCGGGAGACCTGGGCGTGAAGATGATGTCCGAGGCCCTCTCTCTCAAGCACGTCACCTACGAGCAGCTGGGAGAGGATCTGCTCCTTCAGGCACGGCTCTGAAGAATTCGTTATAAGCCCCGCCGATGTTCACCGGTCTCGTTCAGGATGTGGGTGTTGTCGACCGTGTCGTCCCAGGTGGGATGACCGACCTGTGGATCCGCACCGCGCTGGGAGCCGGCGGCTTTGCCCTCGGCGAGTCCATCGCCGTGGATGGTGCCTGCCTCACGGTGGTGGAGCGCAGCGGAGACATCTTCAAGGTCCAGGCCGCCCCGGAGACGCTGCGCCGCACGACGATGGGCGAGCTGCGCCCCGGCTCCCGGGTGAACCTGGAGCGAGCCCTGGCGCTGGGCGATCGGCTGGGCGGGCACCTCGTGGCGGGCCACGTGGACGCGGTGAGCGAGGTGCTGGAGACGCGGCCCGAGGGCGGCTCGTGGGTGATGGCGTTCCGCCTGCCCGCTGAGCTGGCGCCCTACTTCATCGAGAAGGGCTCGGTGGCGGTGGATGGCATCAGCCTCACCGTGAACGCCGTGCTCCCGGACCGCTTCACCGTGCAGCTCATCCCCGAGACGCAGGCGCGCACCACGCTGCAGGGCAAGGGGGTGGGCTCGCGCGTGAACCTGGAAGCGGACATGATCGGCAAGTATGTGGCGCGGCTGTTCTCGCTGCGCCAGGCCCCGGGCAGCGGGCTGACCGAGGACGTGCTGAAGGCGGCCGGCTTCGGGACGAAAGGCTAGGAGAGCGAAGTCATGGCGAAGGGCACGGACGTCATCGCGCTGGTGGAGCGGGCGCTCGCGGAGATCCGCAAGGGCCGCATGGTCATCCTCACCGATGACGAGGATCGCGAGAACGAGGGAGACCTCGTGATGGCGGCCGAGAAGGTGACGCCGGAGGCCATCAACTTCATGGCCACCCACGGGCGCGGCCTCATCTGCCTGGCCCTCACCGACGAGCGCATCCGCCGGCTCAACCTGCCGCTGATGGTGCAGGACAACACCTCGCCCTTCCAGACGGCCTTCACCGTCTCCATCGAGGCCGCGCGCGGCGTCACCACCGGCATCTCCGCCGCGGACCGGGCCCGCACCGTCCAGGCGGCGGTGGCTCCCAACGCCAGGCCGGGCGATCTGGTGCGCCCCGGCCACATCTTCCCCCTGCGCGCCCGCGATGGCGGCGTGCTGGTGCGCACCGGGCAGACCGAGGGCAGCGTGGATCTGGCCCGCCTGGCCGGGCTGTCCCCGTCCGGCGTCATCTGCGAGATCATGAACCCCGACGGCACCATGGCCCGCAGGCCGGACCTGGTGAAGTTCGCTCGGAAGCACAAGATGGTGCTGCTCTCGGTGGCGGACATCATCCGCTACCGGCTGGAGCGCGAGCGCCTGGTCAAGCGCATCGCCACGGCCACCGTCGAGCGCCGCGGCGCCGGCTCCTTCCAGGCCTACACCTATGGCAGCGACGTGGACTCCGCCGTCCATGTGGCCCTGGTGAAGGGGGACGTTCGCGGCAAGGAGCCCGTGCTCACCCGCGTCCACCGCGCCTGCCTCATGGGCGATCTGTTGGGCAGCAGCCGGTGCGAGTGCGGCAGCCAGCTCGAGCAGGCCTTCCAGCAGATCCAGGCGGCCGGGCGGGGCGTCATCATCTATCTCCAGAAGGACGTTCAGGCGAAGGCCCGGCTGCAGTGCACCCACGTCTCCAACGAGGAGGTCATCCAGGGCAAGCCGGACCAGACGCGCCTGCGCGAGTTCGGCGTCGGGGCGCAGATCCTCAAGGACCTGGGGCTGAGCCGGCTGCGTCTGCTGACCAACAACCCCAAGAAGATCGTGGGCCTGGAGAGCTACTCCCTGGAGGTGGTGGAGCAGATCCCCCTCACCCGGGAGGACGCCCCCCGGCGGGTGGCGGCGCGCACTCCCCGACGGCGGCGTGACAAGTCGTGAAGACGCGGGCCGGGCCCCTGGTGTAGGAAGCTCTCATGCCTCGCTACATCGAAGGTGACTTCCTGCCCCCCAAGGGCCGCTTCGCCATCTGCGTTGCCCGCTTCAACGCGTTCATCACCGAGGAGCTCGTCAAGGGCGCGGTGGACTCGCTCGTGCGCCACGGCGTGGCCGACGGGGACATCGACGTGTACCGCTGCCCCGGCACCTATGAGCTGCCGGGTTTGACGCGCCGCGTCGTGGAGTCCCAGGGCTACGTCGGCGTCGTCACCCTGGGCGCCGTCATCCGCGGCGGCACGCCCCACTTCGACTACGTGGCCGGCGAGTGCTCCAAGGGCATCGGCTCGGTGGCCTTCAGCGCGGCGGCCCTGGCGAAGCCCGTCTCCGTCACCTTCGGCGTGCTGACGTGTGACACGGTGGAGCAGGCCATCGACCGGGCTGGCGTGAAGGCGGGCAACAAGGGCGCCGAGGCGGCCATGGCCTGTCTGGAGATGGTCAACCTCTACGCGAAGATGGCGGAAGGAAAGAGGGGGTAGCTCATGGGCGCGCGCAGAACCGGGCGCGAGCGCGCATTGCAGGCGCTCTACCAACTGGAGATGGCCGAAGGCTCCTCGTCCTCGGAGGCGCTGGCGTCCGCGTGGTCCGCCTCCGCCGAGGAGGGCAAGCCGGATCCCGACGCCGTCAAGTTCGCCCAGGAGCTCGTGGAGGGCGTCCGGGCGCACCAGGCCGAGATCGACCAGCTCATCGAGAAGCACAGCCACAACTGGCGCCTGGACCGGATGTCCCGTATCGACCGGAATGTGCTGCGCCTGGGCGTCTTCGAGCTGAAGTACCGCCCGGACATCCCCAAGAAGGTCTCCATCAACGAGGCCGTGGAGCTGGGCAAGAACTTCGGCACGGAGGAGTCCAGCGCCTTCGTCAACGGCCTGCTCGACCGCGTCGCGGTGGCCCTCGGTAAGCCGTGAGCGTCACTGTCTACGAGATCGGCCTCGAGGGCCTGGATGCCCTCGCCGGGGTGGACGCCCTCTGCCTCTTCGTGGCCGAGGACGACCGGCCCCTGCCCGGCACCGCCGGGTATGTGGACTGGCGGCTGTGCGGCGCCCTCTCGCGCGTGCTCAAGCAGGGGTTCTTCACCGGGGTGAAGGACGACTGGCTCCTGGTGCCCTCGGACGGGCGCATCCCCATCCCCCGCATCTTCGCGGTGGGGCTGGGGGCCCGGAAGAACCTGGACGCGGCCTCGCTCGGAGTGGCCCTGGCCAACGCCGCCCGTGTCCTCGACAAGGCCAAGGTGGACTCCATCGCCATGGAGCTGCCCGGCGGCGAGAAGGTGGACGAGGCCGCCCAGGCCCAGGCCCTCCAGCAGCACTTCCTGCCGGCCTTCAAGGGCAAGCGGGTCACCATCCTGGCCGACAAAGGGCTGGCCAAGCTGCTCCCAGTGCGCAAATCCTGACGTCTGGCGGTCAAGGATTCTTCCCCCCGGCGGGCTTCTGCTACCATTTCGCCGCCCATGGGATTCAAGGTCCTGATCGTGGAGGACTCCAGATCGTCGCGCGAGTACATCGCCGCGACGGTGGAGGCTGTTCCAGATGTGCAGGCCTTCACGACGGCCAGCGGGTTCGAGGCGCTCAAGCTCCTGCCGCGCCACCGCTTCGATCTCATCATCACCGACATCAACATGCCGGACATCAACGGCCTGGAGCTCATCAACTTCGTCAAGAAGAACCCCAACTACCGCGAGACGCCGCTCTTCATCATCACCACCGAGGGGCGCGATCAGGATCGGGAGCGGGGCATGGCGCTCGGGGCCGCGGAGTACCTGGTCAAGCCCTTCCAGCCCGAGGCCCTCGCCGGGCTGCTGCGGCGGTACCTGAAGCTGGCGTGAGCCGGAGAGCGCTGAGGACGTGAACCCCGGAGGCAAAGCCCTGTCGGAGTTCGTCGCCGAGGCGACGGAGATCCTCGACACGCTCAACAAGGACCTGCTCACGCTCGACGAGCGCCGGGGGCAGGAGCCGGACCCCGAGCTCATCAACGGCATCTTCCGCGCCGCGCACTCCCTCAAGGGGCTGTCGGGGCTCTTCGGCCAGGACCGCATCGCCCGGATGGCGCACGGCATGGAGGACCTGCTGGACCGGCTGCGGCTGGGCAAGCTGGTCCTGGACGACTCCGTGCTGGACAGCCTGGTCGAGGCGCTCGACGTGCTGCAGGCGCTGCTCGTGGACGCCTCGCGAGGCGAGTCCTCCACCACGCAGTCCGAGCGCGTCGAGGGGCTCATCGCGCGCTTCGAGCAGCTGGGGGCTCCCGCCGCTCCGGGCGAGGAGGATCCGCTCGACCGGCTGGAGCTGGAGGCCCAGGTCCGCGCCGTCTTCACCGAGTACGAGGAGCACCGGCTCCGCGAGAACGTCCGCAAGGGCGTGGCCCTGTGGCGCGTGCGCGCCGACTTCGATCTGTCCGACTTCGACAAGGGGCTGGCCGAGCTCAACTCCCGCCTCAAGCCCATCGGCGAGATCATCAGCACGCTGCCCTCGGCCCAGCCCAGCAGCGCCAGCGGCATCGCGTTCGATCTCATCTTCGGCGCCAAGGTGCCGGCCGAGGAGCTGACGAAGGCCCTCGAGGGTACCCCCGCGCAGCTCTCCCAGCTCCCGGTGCGGCCTCCGGCCAGGGCCGCGGCGCCGCCGGTCGTCCGCACGCAGGTTCCCGCCGCGCCTCCCCGGGCCGCAGCCTCGGCTCCCGCCGCCCCCGAGGAGCCACGCGCGGCCTCCGCTCGCCGCTCGGGCGCCAAGAAGGGCAAGGCGGCCCGGCAGGCTCCTCCCCCGGAGCCCATCGAGGAGGAGCCTCCCACTCCGGCGCCTCCGTCCGCGCGCCCCCAGGCCGCGCCCGAGCCGCTGCTCACGCCGTCATCGAGCGACACCAGCGTCAGCCCCGGCTCGAAGGGGCCGAAGGTGGACTTCGACACCTCGCTGCGCTCGCTGACGCAGACGGTGCGCGTGGACATCCGCCGGCTGGACGGGCTGATGAACACGGTGGGCGAGCTGCTGCTCATCAAGGCCAACCTCCAGCGCATGAGCGAGAGCGCCCGGCAGGAGGGCACGCTGGTGCTCTCCAAGTCCTTCGTCGCGGAGCTGGCGCGCGAGACGCGGCAGCTGGAGCGCAAGCTGGACGCGCTCCAGAGCGGGCTGCTCGAGGCGCGCATGGTGCCCGTGGGCCAGGTGTTCGACAAGCTGGCGCGGCTCATCCGCCGCATCGCCCGCGAGGCCGGCAAGGAGATCGACTTCGTCAGCAGCGGCGGCGAGGTGGAGCTGGACAAGCTCATCGTCGAGGAGCTGAGCGATCCGCTCATGCACATCATCCGCAACGCCCTGGATCACGGCGTGGAGTCGCCCGAGGCCCGGGTGGCGGCGGGCAAGCCGCGGCGGGCCATCGTGTCGCTGAGGGCCGAGCAGAAGGGCAACCACGTCGTCATCGAGGTGAGCGACGACGGGGCGGGCATCGACGAGCACCGCGTCCGGGAGGTGGCCGTCCAGAAGCACCTCATCACCGACGCGCAGGCCGCGGAGATGAACCGGCGCGAGCTGCTCAACCTCATCTTCCTGCCGGGCTTCTCCACCGCCCGGAACGTCTCCGAGCTGTCCGGCCGGGGCGTGGGGCTGGACGTGGTGAAGAACAACATCAGCAACCTGTCCGGCCTCATCGACGTGTGGAGCGAGCGGGGCAGGGGAACGGCCTTCCAGCTCACGCTGCCCCTGACGCTGGCCATCATCCGGGCGCTGGTGGTGGGCGTGAGCGGGCGGACGTACGCGGTGCCCCTCAACAGCGTGCTGGAGATACTCTCCGTGCAGCCCAAGGACATCCGCACCGTGGAGCGGCGCGAGGTGCTGGATCTGCGCGGCCAGACGCTGCCCTTCACCCGGCTGGCAAGGATGTTCGGCCTGCCCGAGCGCAACACCGGCCGCCACTTCGTGGTGGTGGTGGGCCTGGCCCAGGAGCGGATGGGCATCGCCGTGGACGAGCTGTTCGGCCAGCAGGACATCGTCACCAAGCCTCTGGGAGGGCGGCTCCAGTCCGTCCGGGGCATCTCCGGGGCCACGGACCTGGGAAACCGGAGAACCGTGCTCGTTCTGGATGTCGCAGAATTGCTCGAGGAAGGTATCGGTCCCGAGCGACGCTGGGCATGACGACAGGGGGGGCCGGGCTGCTATCCTGGCCAGGCCTTGTCTCGCTTCTCCGAACTGCTCGACGACTTCTTCTACCGGCCAGACGAGGACGTCGGAGGCCTGCTCGAGTTCGCTGCGGGCAGCGACGAGATGCTGCCGCCCACTCCGGAGGAGACTCCCGAGGAGTACCTGGCCTTCGTCCTGGAGGGCGAGTGGTACGCCGTCCCCATCCGCTCCGTCCGGGAGATCGGCCGGGTGCCCCCGCTGACGGAGATCCCTCGAGCGGAGTCCAACCTGCTGGGCGTGATGAACCTGCGCGGGGATGTCATCCCCGTGTATGACCTCAAGATGCGGTTGAGGTTGACCGACAAGCCCGCCCTGGTGGCGGGCCCGGATGCCCCGCCGCCGTCCCGCACGGCGCGCATCCTCGTCGCTCATACGGAGGAGGGCCCCGCCGGTGTGTGGGTGGACGCGGTGAAGGACGTGGTGCGCCTGAAGCCCTCCATGCTCGAGTCGGCCCCGCCGGGGCTCGGCGGCGAGCGCGACTGCGTGGTGGGCATCGGCCGGCGCAGCTCGCAGCTCTACATCCTCATCGATCTCCAGCAGGCCCTCGCATGAGAGAGCCCGTGTCCCTGCTCCCGCGCCGGCCCCGTCCCGAGGACTCGGCGCCTCGAGATCCCATCGTCCAGCTGTGCAGCTTCGTCGTGGGCAAGGAGGAGTACGTCGTCGACATCATGAGAGTGGAGGAGATCCTGCCGCCCCAGCGCGTCATCCCCGTGCCGCGCGCCCCCTCCTTCGTGGAGGGCATGCTGCACCTGCGCGGGGCCCTGCTGCCAGTGGTGGACCTGCGCCAGCGGCTGATGACCACGGAGGCCCCCCTGTCTCCGAAGACGCGGCTGCTGGTGTGCCTGCTGGGCCGGCGGCGGCTGGCGCTGCGCGTGGACCGGGTGACGGAGGTGATGCGGGTGCGCCGCAGCGACCTCAAGCCCGCCCCCGCGCTGCTGTCTCCGGGCCGGGCCCCCTTCGTCGTGGGCCTGTGCGGCACGCTGGAGCGCCCACGGCTGATGCTGGACATCAAGGCGCTGCTGCGAGCCGAAGTGGAGCGCGAGTCGAAGCGGACGGGAGGGGCGGCGTGACCCACGTCCTCGCTCCCCATGAGGAGGAGCGCTATCGGGCCATCCTGGCGCTGGACCCGGCCGCTCCGGGGACGCTCGACGCGCTCATCGTCGGGCTCCACGACGAGAGCTGGCGTGTGCGCCGCGCCTCCGCCGAGAGCCTGCGGCGGCTGACGACCCTGACCGAGGTGGCCCACCGGCTCGTCGCCGTGCTGGGCGAGCGCGGAGAGACGGGCGCTCGCAACGCGGCGGCCGAGGCGCTGGTGGGGCTGGGGGACGTCTCCGTGGCGCCCCTCATCAAGCTGCTGCGCCACTCCGATCCGGATCAGCGGAAGTTCGCCGCGGACATCCTCGGGCAGCTCGGCCGGCGCAGCGCCGAGAGCGCCCTGGTCGAGCTGCTGGATGATCCGGACATCAACGTCCGCGTCTCCATCATCGAGGCGCTGGGGCGCGTGGGCTCCGACACGGCGGCCCGGGCCCTGGAGGGCATCCTCAAGGAGCAGGATCTGCTGATCCGGCTGGCCGTGCTGGAGGCGCTCACGCAGCTTCAGTGGCCGCCCCCGCTGCCGGTGGTGGTGCCGCTGCTCGCCGATGCCCAATTGCGGCGCAGCGCCTACCGCGTCATGGGGCTCATTCCCCAGGTGGCCGCCACCGAGCTCATCAGCCGCGGGCTCAGCTCGGAGCTGCGCTCCGTCCGCGAGGCCGCGCTCGGGGCGCTCGGGACGCAGGCCAGCGTGGCGGATGCGACGCTCCGCACGGAGATCGACTCGCAGACCCGCGCCGCGCTCAAGCGCGTGCCGGATGCCGTGGAGTTCGTCGCCCAGGCCTTCGAGGCCGATGACATGCCCGTGCGCGCCGGGGCGCTCGTGGCGGCTGGCGCGCTGCGGGAGCCCTCGCTCGCCATCTCCGTGGCCGAGGCGGCGCGGGAGGACCGGCTGCTGCGCGAGGTGATCCGCACGCTGTCCCGGCTGGGCTCCGAGGCGGGACGGGAGCTGCTGGGGCGCATGGCGGAGCTGTCCCTGCCGGCTCGGGCCGCCGCCGCCCAGGCGATGCTGGAGATGGTGGATCCGTCCTACGTGCCGGCGCTGAGCGCGCTGCTCGAGTGGGCCGAGGACGATCTGCGCGCGGTGGCGGTGAAGGCGCTGGGGCGCACGCAGTCCCCGGAGGCGGTGGCGCCCCTGGTGGCGCTGCTCGAGGAGCCCTCCGTGGCGGGGGCGGCGGTGCGGGCGCTCGGCGTGCTCTCCGGCGGCTGCCGGGAGGCCGTGCTCAAGGCGCTGGAGGAGGTGGTGGAGCGGCGGCCCTCTCCGGCGGCGGTGGCCGCGCTGGCTCACGCGGGCGGGACGGCCGCCCTGCCCACGTTCCGGAAGCTGGCGCGTGCCCCGGATCCGCTGCTGCGCGCGGCGGCGCTGGATGCCGCGATGGACGTGGATCCGGCGGTGGGCCTGGAGCTGGCGCGAGGCGCCCTGGCCGACGAGGCCGCTCCGGTGCGCACGGCGGGGGCGCGGGCGATCGGCCGGGTGGGGGATGCCTCCGCGGGCACGCTGCTCAAGCGCGCGCTCCAGGACGAGGACATCGCCGTGCGGCTCGCCGCGGTGGAGGCCCTGGGAGAGTGTGGCGCGGTGGATCGTGCCCCGGAGCTCGAGGCGCTGGTGAGCCACCCGGACGGGGCGCTGGCCGGGCGGGCCGTGCGTGCGCTCGCGCGGCTGGGCACGGTGAAGCCGGCGGTGCTCCGGGAGGCCGCGCGCCACGCGGACGCGGAGGTGGTGAAGGCGGCGCTCCAGGCCGGCGCGGTGTCGGCCGAGGGGGTGGCCCTGGCGGTGGAGCTGCTGCGCCACCCGGGCTGGGACGTGCGCGCCACGGCGGCGCGCGTGCTGGGGGACTCCGGTGGACGCGAGAGCCTGGAGGCGGTGAGGGCCGCGCTCGCGGCGGAACAGGATGCGCTGGCCCGGCGCGCGCTCTCGGACGCGGTGGAGCGCCTCTCGAGGCGCTGAGGATTGGGGGGGGCAGGTGGCACCACTCTTCGATGACGAGGGCCGTCCGGAGATGACCGCGGAGGAGTTCCGTCTCCTGCGCGATCACGTCTACTCCCACTGCGGCATCCTCGTGCGCGAGGACATGAAGTTCGTCATGGAGCGCAGGCTGTGGCCCCGGCTCGAGGCGCTGGGCCTGCGCGACTTCAGCGGCTACCACCGCTACCTGCGCTACGACGCCCAGCGCCGCGTGGAGCTGGAGGCCGCCGTCGAGGCGCTCACCACGCACGAGACGTACTTCTTCCGCGAGCCGAACCAGCTCAAGGCCTTCACCGACGAGATCCTCCCCGTGCTCCAGCAGCGCAACGCCTCGTCCCGGAGGCTGCGCATCTGGTCCGCCGGGTGCTCCACTGGCGAGGAGGCCTACACCATCGCCATGCTCCTGCAGCAGAGCCGCCGCTTCGAGAACTGGGACGTGGAGGTCTACGGCACGGACATCTCCCGCCGGGTGCTGGCCACGGCGCGCCGGGCCGAGTACGGCCCCTCCGCCCTGCGAGCGACGCCTCCGGAGCACGTGTCCCGCTTCTTCGTCCCGCTGGGCGGCAACAAGGTCAAGGTGCGCGACGACGTGCGCGCCTGGGTGTCCTTCGGGCAGCTCAACCTGCTGGACGCGGAGGCCTGCCAGCTCGTCGCGCAGATGGACGTCGTCTTCTGCCGCAACGTGATGATCTATTTCGACCTGCCCGCGCGCCGACGCGTGCTCCAGGTCTTCCACGAGCGGCTCGTCCCCGGCGGGTACCTGATGCTGGGGCACTCGGAGAACCTGCTCAACCTGGGCGCGGACTTCGAGCTGGTGCACCTGCGCGGAGATCTGGCGTACCGCAAGCCGGAGCCGCCGCCGAGGGGGCTGCGATGAGCGGGCGTCCTCCCACCACGGTGCTCGTCATCGACGACTCGGCCCACAACCGGCGCACGCTGAAGCACCTGCTGGAGTCCGAGCCGGACGTGCGGGTGCTCGACTGGGCGGCGGACGGCGAGGAGGGGCTGCGCAAGGTGGTGGACCTGCGCCCGGACGTGGTGACGGTGGACCTGGAGATGCCCCGCATGGGCGGGTACACCTTCCTGCGGCTGCTGCGCACCACCGCGCCCACGCCGGCCATCGTCATCTCCAGCCACTCGCACACCGCGGACGTCTTCAAGGCGCTGGAGCTGGGGGCGTTCGACTTCATCGCCCGGCCGGCGAAGGCCTCGGCGGCGGCGCTGGAGATCCTCCGCGTGGAGCTGCTGGAGAAGGTCCGCGCGGCGCGGCTCGTGCGGCGGGGCGGGGCGGCGCGGCGGGCGCCCGGGCGGGTGGTGCGCGAGGTGGTGGATCCTCAAGAGGAGCACCCCTTCATCATCGCGGTGGCCGCGTCCACGGGCGGGCCACCGGCGGTGCAGCGGCTGCTGGAGGCGCTGGCGGCGGAGCCCACTCCCTGCGTGCTCATCTGCCAGCACATGCCGTCCCAGTTCACCAAGGCGTTCGCGGAGCGGCTGGATCGCATCGGGCCCTTCCACGTGGCCGAGGCCAAGGAGGGGGACCGCATCACCCCGGGCCAGGTCTACATCGCGCCGGGCGGCCGCCACATGCAGCTCGTCGAGCGGGAGGGACGGCTGGTGCTGAAGACGCCGGAGATGACGCCGAAGGACCGCTACGTCCCGTCGGCGGACCAGCTCTTCGAGAGCGTGGCGAAGACGCTGGGAGACCGGGCCCTGGCGGTGGTGCTCACGGGCATGGGCTCGGACGGAGCGGCCGGCGCGCGCGAGGTGCACAAGGCCGGCGGCGAGGTGTGGGCCGAGTCCGAGGAGACGGCCGTCGTCTTCGGCATGCCGCAGGAGGCGATTTCTACCGGCGTGGTGAAGCGGGTGCTGCCGCTGGGGGAGATCGGTCCGGCCCTGGTCTCCCTGGCTCGGCGTCGGCGGTGAGGGCGGGGGGAAAGCAGAGGTTTTTTGGAAGGGGATGGTATCTTCCCGCCCATGACGCAGATCCGGGCGCTGGTGGTAGACGACTCCCAGGCCATGCGGCGCAGCATCATGTATGCATTGCAGCGGCTCGGTGGAGTCGTGTGTGTCGAGGCCGGTGACGGGGCCGACGGGCTCAAGAAGTTCACCCAGGGACAGTTCGACCTGGTGCTCACCGACATCAACATGCCGCTGATGGATGGCCTGAAGCTCATCAGCCACATCCGGCAGGCGCCGGAGCACCGGGACATCCCCATCGTCGTCATCACCACCGAGGGCGCGGCGGCGGATCGCGATCGCGCCATGGCGCTCGGGGCGAGCGCGTACCTGGTCAAGCCGGTACAGGCCAGGGTGGTGCTCGAGACGGTGAAGGGGCTGCTCAACCTGCACTGATCTGGAGCCAGGGTGTCGCCCTCCGACATGACAACCGACGCGGGCCCGGCCATGGCTCCGCCCGAGGCGCCCGTGCTGGAGGTGGCGGGGCTGGAGAAGGCCTACGGCGCGCTGAAGGCCGTGCAGGGGCTCACCTTCCAGGTGGCGCCCGGAGAGGTGCTGGGGCTGGTGGGGCCCAACGGGGCGGGGAAGACGTCCACGCTGCGGTGCCTCGCGGGCATCCTGCCCGTGTCCTCCGGGCGGGTGGCGGTGGCCGGGCACGACGTGGCGGTGGAGCCGGTGAAGGCCAAGCAGGCGCTGGCGTTCCTGCCGGACGAGCCGCGCCTCTTCGAGTACCTCACCGTCTGGGAGCACCTGAACTTCGTCGCCCGGCTCTACGGCGTGGAGGGCTGGGAGGAGAAGGGGCGGGCGCTGCTGGCGGAGATGGAGCTGGAGAGCAAGGAGAAGGCGCTGCCGGGAGAGCTCTCGCGGGGCATGAAGCAGAAGCTGTCCATCGCCTGCGGCTTCCTGCATGAGCCCAAGCTCATCCTGCTCGACGAGCCGCTCACGGGGTTGGATCCCATCGGCATCCGCCGGATGAAGGCGTCGCTGCGCAGGCGGTCGGAGCAGGGGGCGGCGCTGGTGCTCTCCTCGCACCTGCTGCCGCTGGTGGAGGAGCTGTGCCACCGCATCCTCGTCATCGCCGGAGGGCGCGCGGTGGCGCTGGGGACGCTGGAGGAGATCCGCTCGCGGATGAGCGGCATGGATGCGGGCAGCGCCTCCCTGGAGGAGCTCTTCGTGCGCATCACCAGCGCGGAGGGAGGGGAGCGCCCGGAGCCTCCGGCCTCATGAGCTTCCCGAGCGCGGTGACGTTCCTGTGGTGGGCCTCGCTGCGCAACCGGGTGCGCAAGCAGTTGCAGCGCCTGCGCCAGCCGAAGTACCTGGTGGGCCTGGTGGTGGGCGGGGCCTACCTGTACGCCGTCTTCTTCCGGAGGCTGAGCCTGCGCAGCTCCGGCGACTCGCTCCCGGAGGGGGCGCGGGCGATGGCCGAGCTGGGGCTGGCCGGCATGCTGCTCATGTCGCTGGCCGCGGCGTGGGCGCTGGGGCAGGACCGACCGGCGCTCACCTTCACGGAGACGGAGGTGCAGCAGCTGTTCTCCGCGCCCGTCAGCCGGCGCTCGCTCCTGCACTACAAGCTGGCGCGCGGGCTGTTCGGGGCGGCGGTGTCCGCCCTGTTCAGCACGCTCTTCGTCTTCCGGACCATCAGCCCCGAGCCCGTGCTCTTCTTCCTGGGCGCCACGCTGGTGTTCGGCACGGTGAACCTGCACTTCACCGCGGCCTCGTTCGTGCGCACGCGGCTGGCCCGGCTGGGGTGGCTCGGGACGGCGCTGCGGTGGACGGTGCTGGTGGGGCTGGCGGCGGCCCTGGGCCTGTCGGTGTATGCGGCGCTCCAGGCGCACCCCTTTCCCGCGGGGGCGGTGAAGCCGGGGCGCGTGGAGGCGTGGGTCCTCTCGCTGCTGGAGCAGCCCACGCTGCGCCTGGCGCTGTGGCCCGCGCGCACCCTGGTGGCGCTGCCCATGGCGGACAGCCCGGCGGCCTTCCTCCGGGCGCTGCCCCTGGCGCTGGGGCTGTTCGCGCTCCACTACCTCTGGGTGTCCGTCCTGATCGTCCCCTTCGAGGAGGCGGTGGTGGCCCGGGCGGAGACGCTGGCCCGTCAGCGCGGGCAGCGGCTGGCGCGGGTAGGGCACATCGTCATGCGCAGGCCGTTCTTCCGGCTCACGTCGCTCGGCCGACCCGAGGTGGCGCTGCTGTGGAAGAACCTCACCGCGGCCCGGCGGATGGGGGGGATGGAGGTGGTGCTCGTCCTGGCCCTGCTCGGGCTGGCCTATCCGGCGGGCGCGGCCCTGTTCGCCCCCGAGTCCGTCACCATGGCGCGGCAGGTGATGGCGATCCTCTACGCGTCCTTCGCGGGGATGATGTCGGTGTTCGGTCCGTCCTCGGTGCGCGCGGATCTGCGCATGGACCTGCCCAAGCTGGACATGCTGCGGGCGATGCCCTTGACGGGGCGGCAGGTGGTGGCGGCCGAGGTGCTCGCGCCGGGGCTGCTGCTGGGGGCCATCCAGGTGGGGCTCATCATCCTGTCCGTGGCAATGGCGGTGGGGGCGCCGGGGCCGTTCGAGCCCGAGCTCTGGGTGGCCTGCGGGCTGGGGCTCGTGCCGCTGCTGCCGATGCTGGGAATGGGAGGCCTGTTCGTCCAGAACGCCGCGGTGGTGCTCTTCCCCGCGTGGCTGCCGGCGGATGGCGAGCGGGCCAGAGGCATCGAGGCGCTGGGCCAGCGGCTGCTGACGCTGGCCGGGGCGCTGGTGGTGGTGATCGGCGGGCTGATTCCCGCGGGCTTCGTGGCGCTGCTGGTGGGCTTCGCGCTCTACGGCCTGCTGGGCGTGTGGGCGATCCCGATCGCCGGGCTCACGGCGGCGGCGGGGCTGGCCTTGGAGGTGGCGCTGGGGGTGGTGACCCTGGGCCGTGCCTTCGACCGGATGGACGTGTCCAGCGAGGGCCCGGGGGCTCCATAGCGCGGCGCTCCGTCTCGAGTGGTTGACACGGAGCCCGGTCGCGCTGATATTCAACCTTGGGGTTGAACGATGCCGACCGCGACGACACAGACCCAGCTCGACCACACCCTCCTGGCGCTGGCCGACCCGACGAGGCGCGCCATCCTCCACCGGCTCACCCAGGGGGAGGCGCGCGTGACGGAGCTCGCGGAGCCGTTCGAGATCTCCCTCAACGCCGTCTCGAAGCACATCCGGCTGCTCGAGCGGGCCCACCTGGTGCGCCGCCGCAAGGCGGGCCGTGAGCACTTCCTGTCGTTCAACCCGGAGCCCCTCGACGCGGCCACCGCGTGGATCGAGGAGCAGCGCACGCTGTGGAACTACCGGCTGGAGGCCCTCGACGCCCTGCTGCGCGCCGAGGACGAGGCCGCCTCCGCCGATGCCGTGAAGAAAGGACGAAAGCGATGAGCACCGAGAAGAAGGTCACCGTACGCGTCACCCGCCGCTTCGAGGCCTCCGCCGAGCGGGTCTTCAATGCCTGGCTCGAGCCGGAGCGGGCCCGGAAGTTCCTCTTCGCCACCCCCACCGGGCAGATGGTGCGCGCGGACATCGATGCGCGCGTGGGAGGCTCCTTCTGTTTCGTCGATCGGCGGAGCGGCGAGGACGTCGAGCACGTCGGGACGTACCTCGAGATCGATCGGCCCCGGCGCCTCGTCTTCACCTTTGGCGTGCCGAAGTACTCGTCCGACAACACCCGCGTCACCGTGGAGATCGTCCCGCGAGGAACCGGCTGCGAGCTCACCCTGGTCCACGAGGGCGTGCTGACCGACTACGTGAGCCAGACCGAGGCCGGCTGGGGCAAGATCCTCGGCGGTCTCGAGGCGACGCTCTCTGGCATGGACGTGGCCGCCGAGGCCCGTGCCTGACTAGCGGCACCAGCGGCGCAGCAGCTCGAGGAGCTGGTCGGTGTCCGTCGGCTTGGCCAGGTAGTCGCTGGCCCCGGCGGCCAGGCACTTGTCTCGGTCTTCCGGCAGCGCCTGGGCGGTGACGGCGATGATGGGCAGGGTGGCGAAGCGCGAGTCCTGACGGATGGCCCGCAGCGTCGCGTAGCCATCCAGCTCCGGCATCACCATGTCCATGAGGACGGCATCCACCTCGGGGCGGGAGCGGAGGAGCTCGAGGCCCACCTTGCCGTTCTCCGCGTGCAGCACCTCGATCCCTTTTCCCTCCAGGGCGCTGGTGAGCGCGAAGACGTTGCGGATGTCGTCATCCACGATGAGCACCTTGAGCCCGACGAGGCTGGAGCCCGGCCGGAGGGGCGCGGGCGGCTGGAGGCTCGGTGCCGGGGGCCCGGCCAGGATGTCCTGTCCCGGCACGTGGGCAGTCGTCAGCATGGGCGCGTCCGCGGAGGCGCCGTCCTCCGTGCGGCTGTAGTGCTCGGGGAGATAGAGGGTGAAGGTGCTGCCCTGGCCTGGCTGGCTCTCCACGTGCAGCTCTCCGCCCAGCAGGCGCGTCATCGCCAGGCTGATGGAGAGCCCCAGGCCGGTGCCGCCGTACTCGCGGCTGGTGGTGCTGTCGGCCTGCTGGAAGGCCTCGAAGATGAGCTTCTGCTTGTCCTCGGGGATGCCGATGCCGGTGTCTCTCACGCTGAAGGCGAGCACGCGCTCGGCGCGCTGGAGCGCCTCGCTGGTGAAGCGCGTGCGCCGGCCGTCCGCCAGGGTGACGCGCAGGTCCACGCGGCCGCTGCCGGTGAACTTGAAGGCGTTGGAGAGCAGGTTCTTGAGCACCTGCAGCAGCCGCTGCGGATCGGTGTGGAGGCTGTCGGGCGTGCTCGCGTCGAGGCTCACCGAGAAGCCCAGGCCCTTCTTCTCCGCCATGGGCCCGAAGCTGCGCTCGATGAACTGCTTCACCTCGGCCAGGGAGACGTTGCCCGGCAGCACGCGCATCTTGCCGGCCTCCACCTTGGACAGGTCGAGGATCTCGTTGACCAGGTGGAGCAGGTCCGTGCCCGAGGCGTGGATCGTCCTCGCGTACTCCACCTCGCGCTGGCTGAGGCGGCGCTCCTTGTTCTCCGAGAGCACCTTCGCGAGGATGAGCAGGCTGTTGAGCGGCGTGCGCAGCTCGTGGCTCATGTTGGCCAGGAACTCGCTCTTGTGGCGGCTGGCGAGCGCCAGCTGCTCCGCGACGGTCACGTTGTCGGAGAGATCCTTCCAGACGCCCGTCATGCCCTTCTCTTCGGCCAGGCTGCCGCGCACGCCCTCCGCGCCCACCTCCTTGGCGACGCGGCTCACCTCCTCGGCGAACTCGGTGAGCTTGTCCACCATCGTGTTGACGGTGGTCTTCAGCACCAGCGCCTCGCCGCGCACGTCCAGGTTGAGCTTGTGGTTCAGGTCTCCGTTCGCGACGGCGGTGGCCACCCGCGTCATGTCGCGCACCTGCACGGTGAGGCTGTCGGCCAGCAGGTTCACGCTGTCGGTGAGCTCCTTCCACGCGCCGGAAGCTCCGGGCAGCCGGGCCTGGAGCCCCAGCCGGCCCTCCCGACCGAGCTCCCGGGCCACGCGGCTCACCTCCGCGGCCAGCGTGGCTTGGAGGGCGACGCCAGCGTTGAACGCCTGCGCCAGCTGATCCACCAGCGGGTGGGTGCCATACACGGGGAGGCGGTGGGTGAAGTCACCCTGGTTGGCTGCCTCCATCGCGGCGAGGAGCGCTCGCAGCTGCGCCTCCTCGCTGGGGGGCCGCGACAGCTCGTTCATGGGTCGGTCCACGGGAAGCCCTGAGACACTCTCAGGCCAGCAGAATCTTGCGCACGCTGCCCGTGGGGAGGAGTGGGCCCCAGCCATCCTCCCGGTGCCGAGTCGGCTGGTGGACACACGCGGTGGAGAGCGCCCACCGCGTGCCTGCACCCTCGCTCACGGAGCCGCGGAGGGCTCCTCCTGCGGGGTCTCCTCGGGCTCGGAGTCGCGCTCGGGAGCCGCGGGCTTGTCGGCGGGAGCCGCGGGCTTCTTGGCGCTCAGCGCGGCCTGCCGCGCCTGCTCGCGTGCCCGCTGGGCGACCTTGGCCGTGGGCGCGACGATCATGAACATCATGCGCCCTTCCATCCGGGGCGGCTGTTCCACCACGCCGACTTCCTTCAGGTCCTTCGCCACGTCATCCAGGATGGCGGTGCCCTGCTCGCGGTGGGTGATCTCACGCCCGCGGAACTGGATGACGACCTTGGCCTTGTTCCCTTCCTCCAGGAACCGGCGCATGTTGCGGACCTTGAACTCGTAGTCGTGCTCGTCCGTCTTCGGGCGGAGCTTCACCTCCTTGAGCTGGACGGTGAGCTGGGCCCGCTTCGATTCCGAGGCCTTCTTCTTCTCCTCGTACTTGAACTTGCCGTAGTCCATGATCTTGCAGACCGGTGGACTGGCCATGGGGCTGATCTCGACCAGATCGAGTCCCTCGTTGCGGGCTCGGTCGAGCGCTGCCTCCAGGGGCATGACTCCGAGCTGCGCGCCATCGGGTCCCACGACGCGGACCTCGCGGGCGCGGATACGGCGGTTGGTCCTTTGGTCGCGGCTGCCGCCGCGGTTGCTTCTCTGTTCGCGAATGATGTGACTCTCCTCCGAAAAAGGGTCTCAGACCTGTCCCTTCCAAGATGCGGCAGGTCTCTCTGCTACGACAGGGGGCCAGACTTGGATGTGAGGCAGCCCGCCCTCCTCGCGTCCCGAGCCTGCAGCGGAGCCTCCAGGTGCAGGAGTGACTCCAAGTGCCCGCTCGCTCGGTCGGAGGGGAGCCCAGCCCGACTCTTGCTGACGGCGGACCGTAACACCAGGGATAACGCCCGGTCCGGGCCCCTGCCATGGGGCCATGCGTTCACAGGGGTACTTCGCCTACACTCCCAGTACTATACGCCGGGCTGCCAGCCTCAGAAGGGCGGTGGGCTCTCCAGGTGGATGCGCTCGCCCGAGCGGGGGTGTGTGAAAGTCACGGCCTCGGCGTGGAGCAGCAGGCGAGCGTCGTCCCGGCCGTACAGTCGGTCGCCGACGAGCGGGGCGCCCAGGCCGAGTGGGTGCGCGGTGTGGACGCGGAGCTGGTGCGTCCGATCGGTGCGGGGAATGAGCGACACCCGGGTCCTCGCGTCGGTTCGCCGCAGGACATGCCACTCGGTGAGGGCGCGCTTGCCGTGCAGGGGATCGACGAGGTGGCGGGGACGCTGCTCGGGGTCGGCTCGGAGCGGCAGCTCGATGAGCCCCTGGTCTCCCGTGACGTGGCCGTCGAGCCAGGCGACGTAGCGCTTGTCGGCCTCGCTCCGGCCGAACTGCTGGTGGAGCGCGGCGTGCGTCTCCAGGTCCTTGGCGACGAGGAGGAGCCCGGAGGTCTCCGCCTCGAGCGGATGGAGGATGAGCGGCCCGGAGTGCGCGGCGGAGCGGCTCTGGAGCCGGACGAGCACCGAGTCTCGCCGCGGCTCGTGACGGCCGGGGACTGACAGCAGGCCACAGGGCTTGTCGACGACGAGCAGCCACGCGTCCTCGTACACGACACGCAGCTCATCCTCCGGGCCCGGTGTGGCGGCGGAGGCTGGGGCCGGGTCCACGGACAGGCCTTCGAGCATGTACGGGAGGACCGCGCCGCACTTGCTCTGGCACGCCGGGTAGTACTCGCCCGCGTGCCGATCGCCCGTCAGGGGTGGCGCTCCCCACCAGAACTCGGCGAGCGCGAGGGGCTTCAGGCGATGGTGGTAGGCCTGGGCGAGGAGCTTCGGCGCGGCGCAGTCCCCCGCGCCGCCTGGGGGAGGCTCGGGGGCGAACATCACTTCCAGGGTCCGCGTTTCACCGCGCGCATTCGGAATCACGTAGCTGGCGGCGATCTGTCGCCAGAGCTGCCGCGAGAGCCCAGCGCGCAGGCGCTCCAGCTCGGTGCGGCGTGCGGTGAGCTCCCTCTGGGCCTCCGCCAGGCTCTCTCGCTCCTGGTGGTGCGCCGCGTCCTGTCGTCGGCGCGCCTCGCTGTCGGCGCGGCTCTCCTGGCCGAGCGCGTGGAGCGCCGCGCGTCGCTCCTCCTCTCCGAGCGTGCCCTCGGTCAGCCGCCGGCGTGCGGCCTGCCGGAGGCGGCGGTTCTCCTCATGGCGCGCGCGCAGCTCGGCCGTGGCCGCGGCCTGACGCTCGGTCAGCTCCGCCAGGCGCGTGCGCAGCGCGACGGCCTCGGCTCCATCCACCAGCTCGGCATGGCGGGCGGCGAGCGCATACAGCTCGGCCTGGCCCGCGGGCCAGAACGCATCCCGCGCCACCGGATCGAAGAGGGGCGGCGCGAACCCGTCCACGTGCCAGCGCTCGTCGAGCATGCCCGAGAACCCGCAGAGGTAGCCCACGCGGCCATCGGGCGCCGCGACGACCAGCACCCCGAACATCTTGCCGCGGCCCGGCGTGTCGAGGCCGCTCAGGTCGACCCGTCCGGCGAGGTCTCCGTGGCGCAGGCGGCGCAGCAGCTCCTCGGCGGCCCGGCGCGCCAGGGGGTGGGGTGGGCCTCCCGCGAACGGGCTTGCGAGCCGCGCCGGCAGCTCCGTCGGAGCCGGCTGTGGATCGAAGTACGTCACGACATCGTGCAAGGGTGCCTCTCCCACGCGGCCGGTCCATCCGGGGCGGTGCTCTCCGGGATGCTGACATATCCAAAAAGGGAAGGCCCCCGCCCCGGCCTGAGTGGACTCAGGGAGGGCGAGGGCCTTCTCGGACCTGCGCTCGGGAGGGGAGAGGGGGCTCAGGCAGCAGCCCCCTCCGTGTCCGTCACGGGCAGATGGTGCGCTCGTTCAGCGGGTTGATGTGACCCTCGGCGTTGCCGTTGAACGACTTCGCGTAGATGCCACCATCCCAGCTGCCGTTGTTGAAGGTGATGTTGGCGTAGGGCGCCAGCACCGTGCCCCAGAAGCCGTAGCCCTGGGCGTTGATGCTGGTGGTGTCCACGAAGTTGTACAGGACGGTCTGCGCGCTCACACCGCTGAACGAGTGGCCGAAGCCCTGGAACGTGGCCGAGGCGCCGCGGATGTTCACCACCACGAAGGAGCCAGACGGCGCGCTGATGGACAGCAGCTTGGCGCCCGTGAAGGCGCTGGCCTGCACGTCGAACACGTTCACGCTCGGGTTCGTGCCGGACAGCATCACGCCACCCCAGCTCTCGCGCTTCGTCGTGCCGTTGGCCGGCAGGGCCGCCAGGCGGGCCGACACGCTGCGCAGCTCGGCGAACCGGGCCGCGAAGTCGATGGGCATGCCCTGGGACACGGTGCCCCGCGGGAACGTCACGCTCTGGTTGGTGCTGAGGCTGCCACCGTAATAGGTGTCACCCCAGACGGCGCCGCGGTTGAGCGTCAGGTTGCCACCCGCCACCAGGGTCTTCGAGATGTCGCTGGCCGGCAGCCCGGAGCCCACCGCGAAGTCCTCCATGGAGATGTTGCCGCCCGCCGCCACCTTGCCCACCACGTCGTGGCCGCCGGTGTACGAGTCCTCGAGGAAGAGGTTGTAGTCGTTCAGCTTCACGTCGATGCAGCTGACGGCGCAGGGGCCCGCCACCGTGAGCAGACGCGTGGCGGTGCTCGTGTTGCCCGCGTCGTCCGTCACGCTGTAGGTGACCGTGTACTGGCCGGCCCGCGTCTGGTCCAGGTTGCTGGTGCTGGTGATGCGCGAGGTGAGGTTGCCCGCGCAGGAGTCGGAGGCGGTGGCGCCCGGATCCACGTAGGGCGCGCCGTTGCACTGGAGCACCGAGGGACCGGAGAGCACCTGGAGCTGCGGCCCCACGGTGTCACGCACCGTCACCGAGCGGCTGGCGGTCGCCGTGTTGCCGGAGGCGTCGGCCACCAGGTAGCTCAGCGAGTAGTTGCCCAGCGCGGCCGTGTTGACCGAGCCCGACTTGACGATGGAGGCGGTCAGGTCGCCCGTGCAGGCGTCGGCCGCCGTGGCGCCCGGATCCGTGTAGCTCGAGCCGCACTCGACGGCCTGGCTGGCGGAGCCCAGCAGCGAGAGGGTAGGCGCCAGGGTGTCCACCACCGCCACCGTGCGGCTGGGGGACGCCGCCGTGTTGCCGGAGGCATCCGCCGCCGTGTAGCCCAGCGTGTAGCTGCCCGGCGCGTTCGTGTTCACGCTGCCAGACACCGTCACCGGCAGGGCGCCAGCGCACACGTCGGTGGCCACGGCGCCCGGGTCGGTGTACGCCGTGCCGCACTCGACCTGCTGGCTGAGCGAGCCGTTGACCGTGATGGACGGGGCCAGCGTGTCGACCACGGACACCGCGCGGGAGACGGAGGGCGCGGCCTGGCCGGATGGATCCGTCACGTTGTAGACGAGGGCGTAGTTGCCCGGAGCGCCGCTGTTCACGGCGCCGGAGCGGATGATGCGGCTGGTGACGTCGCCGAAGCACACGTCGGTGGCCGTGGCGCCCGGGTCGCTGTACGGCGTGCCGCACTCGAGCGACTGGGTGGCCGGGCCGAGCAGCGCCAGCGTGGGCGGCTCGTTGTCGTTCACGTGCACCGTGCGCGTCACCGGCGCGACGGTCGTGTTGCCCGCGGGGTCCGTCACGCTGTAGCGGATGGTGAAGGTGCTGGGCCGGGCCGTGTCGCCCACCTGCGTCGCCTGGATCTGCGCCGTCAGGTCACCGAAGCAGGCGTCGCTGGCCGTGGCGCCCGGATCCACGTAGGTGGATCCGCACTCGTACGTCGTCTCGAGCGGGCCGAGGACCGTGATGGCCGGAGCCAGGGTGTCGCTCACGGTCACCTCGCGGCTGGCGGAGGCGGCGTGGCCGGAGGGGTCGGCCACCGAGTAGCCCAGCGCGTAGCTGCCCAGGGCGCTCGTGTTCACGTTGCCCGTCCGCTGGATGGCGGCGGTCAGGTCACCGGCGCACACGTCGCTGGCCGTGGCGCCCGGGTCGGTGTACGGCGTGCCGCACTCCTGCGACTGCCGGGGCGAGCCGATGAGCGACAGCGTCGGAGCCAGGGTGTCGCTGACGGCCACCGTGCGGCTGGCGGAGGCGCTGTGGCCGGCGCCATCGTTCGCGCTGTAGCTCAGCGTGTAGCTGGCCGGGACGTAGGGGTTCACGCTGCCAGCCACCGCCACCGGCAGGGCGCCGGCGCACTGGTCGCTGGCCGTGGCGCCCGGGTCGGCATACGTCGAGCCGCACTCCAGGGCCTGGGCGGCCGGGCCGTTGAGCGTCAGCGTGGGAGCCAGCGTGTCGCGCACCGTCACCGTGCGGCTGGTGGTCGAGGTGGCCGTGTTGCCCGCCGGGTCCGTCGCCCGGTAGCTGATGGTGTAGCTGCCCGGCACATTCGGGTTGGCCGAGGCGGTGGCCACCGCCGGCCGCGGCCCGGCGCACAGGTCGCTCGCCGTGGCGCCCGGATCCGTGTAGCTCGCGCCGCACTCCACCGCCTGGGTCAGCGGGCCGGTGACCGTGATGACCGGCGCCTTCGTGTCGTTGACCGTGACGGTGCGGGTGGCCTCCGGGGCCGCGTTGTTCTTCGCGTCCTTCACGTTGTAGCGGAGCGTGTAGGCGGCCGGGACCATGTTGTTCACCGTGCCGGTCTTCACGATCGCGCTCGTCAGGTTGCCGTAGCACTGGTCGCTGGCCGTGGCGCCCGGATCGCTGAACGGGCTGGCGCACTCGAGCGTGGTGCTGGCCGCGCCGAGCAGCGTCAGCGTCGGGGCCTTCGTGTCGGCCACCGTCACCGCGCGGTTGGGCGAGACGACCACGTTGCCCGAGGGGTCCGTCGCCCGGTAGCTGATGCTGTAGTTGCCCGGCGTGCCCATGAGGATGTTGTTGGTGTGGACCACCGGCGTCAGGGCGCCAGCGCACGTGTCGCTGGCCGTGGCGCCCGGGTCCGGGTACGTGCCGCCGCACTCCACCGTCTGGGGAGAGGCGCCCAGGAGCGAGATGGTCGGCGCCTGCCTGTCACGCACGAAGACGGTGCGGGTGGCCTCCAGGGCGGCGCGGTTGCCCGAGTCCTTCACGTTGTAGCGGATGAGGTAGTTACCCACCGCGGAGGTGTTCACCGTGCCGCTCTGGACGATGCGCGGCGTCAGGTTGCCCTCGCACTGGTCGGCGGCCGTGGCGCCCTGGTCCACATAAGGGGTGGCGCACTCGTGCGTCACACCCTCCTGGCCGGTGCGGGTGATGACCGGCGCCAGCGTGTCGGCCACGGGCACCGTGCGCGTCACGACCGGGGACTTGTTCCCCGACGAGTCCGTCGCCTGGTAGGTCAGCGAATAGGTGCTGGGGACGCTCAGCCTCACCGAGCCCGTCCTCGCGATGCTGCTCTGGGGCAGCGTGCCCTCGCACAGGTCGCTCGCGGTGGCGCCCGGGTCGACGTAGGTGGCGGTCGGGTGGCACTCCTGCGGGTCGTTCGCCTGGCCGTTCAGCGCGATGGTCGGCGCCACGCTGTCAGCCACCGTCACCACGCCGGTGCACGTGGAGGACAGGCCCGCCTCGTCCGTGCAGGTCAGCGTCACGGTGGTGTTGCCGATGTTGTACGGGCCCGGCGGGCTCTGCGTGCAGCCCACCAGATCGTTGTCCGGATCGTACGAGCCGCTGTCGATGCCAGCCTCGGCGCCGCAGGTGTACTCGGCCACCGCCGTCACGTTCTGGCACAGCGCGACCGGCGGGCGGTTGACGGCCATCAGGTTGGGGACCTTGCAGAACGCGGTGCACTCACCCAGGTGGCCGTTGGCGTCGCCCGTGCGGCCGTTGGCCTCGCCCTTGTCGCACTCCTCGCCGAACTCGGCATCCACCACGCCATCGCCGCACCAGTTGCTGCGGCAGGACCAGGAGCACGTCTCCCAAGGCTGCTGGCTGGAGGTGGCCGGCTGGCCGTTGAGGCCATCGCCCAGGTCGCACTCCTCGCCGGACGGAGCCGGGTTGATGCCGCAGCCGGCGCCCAGCGTCATCGCGCCACGCACCAGGATGTATGGCGAGCCCACGTACTGCGTCTCGAAGCCCGGATCGACGGTGTAGTCCACATAGAGCTTCTGAGCGGGGACCGCCGCGGTGGCGCGCATCGCGATGCCCGCGTGCGAGAAGTCGCGCTCCGGGTAGGAGGTGAACACCGAGCGCGCCGCGCAGCCGCCCGCGCCAGGCAGCGAGTAGTCAGAGACGTCGCGGGAGATGATGTCGTTGTACATCTCGAAGACGTGCGCGGAGTCGGCGCAGCCCGGCACGCCCTGGATGTGGAAGGAGCCGAACGGCTCGAGCAGCGCCACCTCGGTGCCGGCCGGAGCGTTCTGATAGGCGCAGCCCAGCGCGATGTACATGCCCGTGCGCTTCTGCACCGAGTTGAGGGCGTAGCGGATGCCGTTCTCCACCAGCAGCTCCGTGCCGTTGGTGGTGGGGTCCGTGGCGAGGATGGCCACGTCACCGTCGACGATGGCGCCCCAGTTGCGCCGCGAGTCGATGGCCGCCTGGAAGGCCTCGGTGCCGCTCTGGCACGCCGCATCGCCGATGATGAGCGCGCGGTAGCTCATGAACTGCTGGGCCGACATCACCTTCCACTGCGAAGGCGTGACGATGTCGATCTGGGCCTCGGGAGCGAAGTCGGCCACCGCCCGGGCCTCGCGGCTGTCGAGGCCATCCTTCACGGTGCTGCCCAGGATGAGCACCTTGTTGCTGGCGCTCAGCGCCTGCTGGGCCGAGCCCAGCGTCGCTTCGGAGGAGCCAGGCGACGGCCCGGCGGGATCTTGCTGGCAGGCATTGGATGCCAGCGCGGTGATCAGCAGTGCGGCTCTTCCTACGCTTCTCGGTGTCATCGGGCATCCCCCACGATGAATGGACGACGGCAGGCTCATCTCCGACCCTTGCGCTGGATTTCCCCAAGCCACTGAAAGGAGGAATCCGGGTTCAGCGAGAGTTCTGAGAAAGCATTATTGTTCTGCTGAAAAGTTTCAAGAGGGATTAAATGAAGTTCGAGGTTTTCCGTCTCTCGAGCCCTCTTGTTTGTGTATGTCTTTGTCCGGGCGGGGATGTTTTTGTCTGTTTTGATGGGAGGACGGGGCAGAGATACCCCCGTCCTCGAACCCTGGAATCAAGGACAGACGCTGCGATCGTTCAGCGGCTTGAGGTGACCCTCGGCGGTGCCGTTGAGCGAGACGGCGTAGAGGCCGCCATCCCAGCTGCCGTTGTTGAAGGTCATCCGCGCGTAGGGCGCGAGGATGGTGCCCTGGAAGCCGAAGCTGGTGGCGTTGAGCGTCGTGGCATCCACGAAGTTGTAGAGGATGGTGTTCGCGTTGGCGCCCGTGAGCGAGTAGCCGAAGTTCTGGAAGGTGGCCGAGGCGCCGCGGATGTTGATCACCACCAGCGAGCCGCTGGGCACGTTGATGGAGAGCAGCGCGGCGCCGGTGAAGGCGCTGGCGTTCACGTTGAAGACGTTGGTGGTGGGGTTGGTGCCGCGCAGGAAGATGCCGCCCCAGGACTCACGCGTCGTGGTGCCGTTGGCCGCCAGGGCCCCGAGCTGAGCGGACATGGCGCGCAGCTCGGCGAAGCGGGCGTTGAAGTCGATGGGCGTGCCCCGGGCCACGGTGCCCCGGCGGGAGGTGACGCCCTGGTTGGCGCTGTACGTGCCGCCGTAGAAGGCGTTGCCCCAGATGCTGCCGTTGGCGAGCGTCAGGTTGCGGCCGGCCACCAGCACGTTGGAGATGTCGCTGGCCGGCAGGTTTCCGCCCACCGAGAAGTTCTGCATGAAGATGTTGCCGCCGGCGGCCACCTTGCCCTGCACGTCGGGGCCGTTGGTGTAGTCCTCGAGCACGAACAGGTTGTAGTCGCTCAGCTTCACGTCGATGCAGGAGGTGCAGGGCCCGGCCACGGTGAGCTGGCGCGCGGCGGTGGCGGTGTTGCCCGCGTTGTCCGTCACCCGGTAGCTGACCGTGTACTGGCCGGCCCGCGTCTGATCGAGGTTGCTGGTGGTGACGATGCGCCCGCTCAGATCGCCCGCGCAGGAGTCGGAGGCGGTGGCGCCCGGATCCACGTAGGGCGCGCCGTTGCACTGCACGGTGGAGGTTCCGGGGCGCACCTGGAGCTGGGGCACCAGGGTGTCACGCACCGTCACGCTCCGGCTGGCGGTGGTGGCGTGGCCAGAGGCGTCGGCCACCGAGTAGCTCAGCGAGTAGCTGCCCGGCGCGGCCACGTTGACCGAGCCCGCCTTGACGATGGCGCCCGTCAGGTCGCCGGCGCACGCGTCGCTCGCCGTGGCGCCCGGGTCGCCGTACGTGCCGCCCTGGATGCACTCCAGCGCCTCGCTGGCCGAGCCGTTGAGCGAGAGGGTCGGCGCCAGCGTGTCGGCCACGGCGACGGTGCGCGTCACCGGCGCGGACGCGTTGCCAGAGGCATCCGTGGCGACGTAGCTCACCACGTAGGAGCCGGGCACCGCCAGGTCCACCGCGCCGGACTTCGAGATGCTGCTGCCGCCGCACAGGTCGCTCGCGGAGGCGCCCGGGTCGTCGTACGTGCCGCCCAGGCTGCACTCCAGCGCCTCGCTGGCCGCGCCGTTGAGGGCCACCGTCGGCGGCAGGGTGTCGAGCACGGTGACGATGGCGGTGCACGAGGAGGCCTGGCCCGCCTGGTCCGCGCAGGTCAGCGTCACCGACGTCTCGCCGAGCGGGAAGGGGCCCGCGGAGCTCTGCGTGCAGTGCGCCAGCTGGCTCTCCGGATCGTACGAGCCGTCGTCGATGTTGGCCGAGCCGCCGCAGGTGTACTCGGCCACCACCGTCCTGTCCTGGCAGCGCGCCACGGGCGGCAGGTTGGTGGGGGGCGGCTTCGTGGACCACTTGCAGAACGCGGTGCACTCGCCCATCTGCGCGGAGGAGTCCGTCGCGCGTCCGTTGGACTGGCCGTTGTCGCACTCCTCGCCGAAGTCGGCGTCCACCACGCCGTCGCCGCACCAGTTGCTGCGGCAGGACCAGGAGCACGTCTCATGCGGCTGCTGCCCGGCGAGGGCCGGCTGGCCGTTGAGGCCATCACCCAGGTCGCACTCCTCGCCCGAGAACGTCGCGGGGATGCCGCAGCCGGCCCCCAGCGTCATCGCGCCGCGCACCACGATGTACGGCGTGCCCACGTACGGCGTCTCGAAGCCCGGGTCGACCGTGAAGTCCATGTACGGCTGCTGGCCGGGGATGGGCATCTCTCCGGTGGAGCTCGTCGCCACCGCCGCATAGGAGAAGGTGTGGTTGGGGAAGGTGGTGAAGACCGAGCGCGCCGCGCAGCCGCCCATGCCCGGCAGCACCCAGTCCGACATGTCGCGGGACATGAAGTCGTTGTACATCTCGAACATGTGCCCGGAGTCGGCGCAGCCCGGCACGCCCTGGATGCGGAAGGTGCCGAACGGCTCGAGCAGCGTCACCTCCGTGCCCGCCGGAGCGTCCTGGTAGGCGCAGCCCAGCGCGATGTACATGCCGGTGCGCTTCTGCTCCGAGTTGAGCACGTAGCGGATGGCGTTCTCCACCAGCAGCTCCGTGCCGTTGGAGGTGGGGTCCGTGGCGAGGATGGCCACGTCGCCGTCGATGACGGAGCCCCAGTTCTTCCGGTTGTCGATGGCGGCCTGGAAGGCCGCGGTGCCGCTCTCACACGCCGCGTCACCGATGATGATGGCGCGATAGGTCATGAACTCCTGGACCGTCATCGCCTTCCACTGCTGCGGCGTCACCACGTCGATCTGCGCGCCGTAGGCGTAGGTGGCCACCGCCTGGGCCTCGCGGCTGGCGAGCCCGCCGCTCACGCTGCTGCCCAGGATGAGCACCTTGTTGGTGCTGCGGATCTCCTGGTGGGTCGTGCCCGGGCTGGCCGCGGACAGCTCCGACTCCGGGCTGCAGGCAAAGGCCGCCACGGCTGCCAGCAGCAGGCACGCCTTCGCCAGGGTGTTCGATGTCGTCTGGGAACCCACAAGCTGATGCATCACGGGATGGCTCATCGGGGGGACCTCGTCGCTCGAATTGCGCAGTTTTTATTGAGAAATAAGAAAACTGGTTGGACCGAGAGTTCGGGAAAATCATCGTATTACCGGTGGAAAATTGCAAGCACGCACGAAAAGTTCCGTCAGGGTGGACGGAATAGGTGCGTCCAGGTGTGTATTCGTGAGGCTTGACGGGGGATCCGCGAGGGGGCCTCGCTTGTTGCTTAGGAAGCGGGCCTCCCATAAGAGGCGCACCGATATATGGCGATGAACGAGCGTTACGAGCCGCAGTCGATCGAAGGAAAGTGGCAGGCCCGGTGGGCGCAGGAGGGCGTGTTCCGCGCGGGCACCCGGCCCGGGGCTCCCAAGAAGTACATCCTCGAGATGCTGCCGTACCCCAGCGGGAAGATGCACATGGGGCACGTGCGCAACTACCTCATCGGGGACGTGTACGCGCGCTACTTCCGGATGCGGGGCTTCGACGTCATCCACCCGATGGGCTGGGACGCCTTCGGCCTGCCGGCGGAGAACGCGGCCATCAAGGACGGCGTGCACCCGGCGGTGCGCACCCAGGAGAACATCGACTCGTTCAAGGCGGAGATCCGCTCGCTCGGCTACAGCTACGACTGGACGCGCGAGGTGAACACCAGCCAGCCCGAGTACTACCGCTGGAACCAGTGGTTCTTCATCCAGATGCTGGAGCGCGGGCTGGTGTACCGCCGCTTCAGCAAGGTGAACTGGTGCACCGGCTGCCTCACCGTCATCGCCAACGAGCAGGTGAAGGAAGGCACGTGCGAGCGCTGCGACTCGCAGGTGGTGGACAAGGAGATGCCCGAGTGGGCGTTCCGCATCACGAAGTACTCGCAGGCGCTGCTGGACGGGCTGGACGAGCTGAAGGAGTGGCCCGAGCGCATCACCAGCATGCAGCGCAACTGGATCGGCCGCTCGGAGGGCGCCGAGGCCGACTTCGCGGTGCAGGGCAGCGGCGAGAAGATCCGCGTCTTCACCACGCGCATCGACACGGTGTACGGCTGCACCTACGTGGTGCTGGCGCCGGACCACAAGCTGGTGGCGAAGGTGACGACGCCCGAGCGCCGCGCGGAGGTGGAGGCCTTCGCCGCGAGGATGGCGGCCATCAGCAAGACGGACCGCACGGCCGAGGGCGCCACCAAGGAAGGCGTCTTCACGGGCGCCTACGCGCTCAACCCGTTCAACGGCCAGCCGGTGCCCATCTGGATCGCCAACTTCGTGCTGTCCGACTACGGCACGGGCGCGGTGATGAGCGTGCCGGCGCATGACGAGCGCGACTTCGAGTTCGCTCGCAAGTACGGCCTGCCCATCCACGTCGTCATCCAGCCAGCCACCGGGGACAAGCTGCCCTCGGGAGACAAGCTGGAGGCCGCGTACACGGAGTACGGCGTGCTGGCGGACTCGGGCGAGTTCACCGGGCTGAAGTCCGAGGAGGCGCGCCGCAAGATGGCCGCGAAGCTGGAGGCCGAGGGCCGCGGCAAGGCCACGGTGACGTACCGCCAGAAGGACTGGGGCTTCAGTCGCCAGCGCTACTGGGGCACGCCCATCCCCATCATCTACTGCGAGAAGTGCGATCCGGAGCGCAAGGGCATCCCCGTGCCGCTGGAGCAGCTGCCCGTGCGCCTGCCGGAGATCGACACCCAGGCGGTGCTCACCGGCAAGGGCGAGCCGCCGCTGGCCAAGGTGGCCTCGTGGGTGAACACGAAGTGTCCGAAGTGCGCCGGGCCCGCGCGCCGCGAGGCGGAGACGATGGACACCTTCGTCGACTCCTGCTGGTACTACGCGCGCTACCTGTCGCCGCAGTACGACGCGGCGCCGGTCGATGCCGCGGAGGCGAAGCGCTGGCTGCCGGTGGACGTGTACGTGGGCGGCCCCGAGCACGCCGTGATGCACCTGCTGTACTTCCGCTTCTGGACGCGCATCATGAAGGAGCTGGGCCTGTCCCCGGTGGACGAGCCCGTCACGCGCCTGGTCACCCAGGGCATCGTCAACGGCCCGGACGGGCGGAAGATGTCCAAGCGCTGGGGCAACGTGGTGGCGCCCGCCTCCATCGTGAGGAAGTACGGCGCGGACACGGCGCGCACCTACGTGCTGTTCGCGGGCCCGCCGGAGCGTGACTTCGACTGGTCCGATGCCCAGGTGGAGGGCGCCTTCCGCTTCCTCAAGCGCGTGTGGACGCTGGCCGCCACGCACGAGGGGGTCGCCGGGGCCACGCACTCGGGGGCCTTCGAGGGCAAGGCGCTGGAGATCCGCCGCGCCGCGCACAAGTGCCTGAAGCGGGTAGGGGAGTCCATCGAGCGGCTGTCCTTCAACACCGCCATCGCCGGCATCATGGAGTACCTGAACGTGCTCTCCGCGGTGGGCACTCTCGAGACGCCCGCGGAGAAGGCCGCCATGGCCGAGGCCCTGCGGCTGATGGCCATCATGCTGACGCCGTTCGCGCCGCACATCGCGGACGAGCTGGCCGAGACGTTCGGCTCGAAGACGCTCACCGTGAACCAGGAGTGGCCGGCCTTCGATCCGGCGCTGGTGGTGGATGACGAGATCCCCTACGCGGTGCAGGTCAACGGCAAGCTGCGCGCGGAGATCAAGGTGCCGGCGGACGCGGGCGAGGCGGACGTGCGCGCCGCGGCCGAGGCGGACGAGCGGGTGAAGGCGGCCACGGCCGGCAAGACGGTCCGCAAGTTCGTCTTCGTCCCGAAGCGGCTGGTGAACTTCGTCGTCGGCTGATCGGAGGCCCGGGTGCCGACCGAAGTCCTCGTCATGTGTACGAGGTGCGGACGGCCGCAGCCGGCCCGCCCCGGCAACTGCATGGCGTGCGGCGAGGTGCTGCCGGACGCCCCGCGGCCCTCGGCGTCCCAGGCGCCGTTCCTCCAGCTCGAGGGCACGCGCGGCCGGAGCATCACGGGCGTGGATGGAAAGCTGACGTACCGCGCGGGCGCCTCCGCGCCTCCGTACGGGGTCGAGCTGGGACGGATCCGAGGCGCGGTGCTCGTGCGCCATCCTCCCCTGGAGGGCGTGTTGATCGTGCTGGTGGCCGTGTTCCTCGGGGTCTCCGTGTCTTCGCTCCTGATGGTGGCGGCGGGGCTCGCGGCCGTCGGAGTGCTCGTGGCCCTGCTGTGGCGGCGCTACTCCCTGGGAGTGGTGACGCTCGATGGCGCTCGCTCCCTATGGCCGCTGGGCTGGCTCTGGCTCGGCTCCCGGCGGGTCCATGCGCTCGAGCAGGCCTGGTCCGCGGGCGCCCAGGCCCTGGCCTCGCGCGGCGTCTCCGTCCAGGACTCCTCGGGGGCCTCGGGGCCCGGCGCTTGACCCGGGGGCGGCCCCCGATACTGTGAGCGCCATGGCTCGGCTCTGTGCGGTGGTGGTGGCGGTGCTCGTGGCGGGAGCGGGGTGCGGCTACCGCTTCGTGGCGCGCGACGGGACGCTGCCGGAAGGGGTCCGCGCCGTCTGCGCTCCCATCTTCTTCAACGAGACGTCCGAGCCGGGGCTGGAGACCCTCTTCACCCGCGCCATGCGCCAGGAGATGGTGCGCTCGGGGACGCTGGGAGACGGCGCGGCGTGCGAGGCGCGGCTCGAGGGCGTCGTCACCAACGTGAGCAGCTACCCGACGATCGTCACCGAGCCCATCACCGATGAGAACGGGGTGGTGGTCGTCGGGCCGCAGCTGGCCAGCTACCGTGCCTTCGCGGAGGCACGGCTGCGGCTGCTGAAGGACGAGCGGGTCCTGGCGGAGACGAGCGTCTCCGGCACGGAGGACTACCTGCCCGGCAGCGGTGATGTCCTGGAAGCGGAGGCCAACCGTCAAGCCGCGCTCCACCGTCTCTCGGAGACGCTGATGCGCGAGGGCTACGAGCGGCTGGCCCGCAACTGGTGAGGCGCCGCGAGGGCGCTCCCGCCAGGTGGACTACTTCGCGGCCGTGGTGGCCTTGCGCGCGGCCTTGGTCAGGCGGGCGATGCGGCGCGAGGCGGTGCGCTTGTGGAGCACGCCCTTGGAGGCGGCCTTGGCCAGCGTGCGGACGGCGTCCTTCAGGGCGTCCCCGGTCTTCGTCGCGTCCTTGGTCGCGATGGTCTCGCGCGCCTTCTTCACCGCGGTCTTCACGGTGGTGCGGACATTGGTGTTGCGCGCGCGGCGCTTCTGGGCCTGACGGTTACGCTTCTCTGCGGACTTGGTGTTCGCCAAGGTAATCTCCAACTGACGGCTATGGAAAAAGAGGGGCCGTACCTACAGCGGCCTCTCCCGAGCGTCAAGGCGCTCGTGTCACGCGGTGTATTCCCAGAGCAGTCCGGCCGGATCCCGGAAGCGGATCCGCTGGGGCTCTGTCGCCTGTACGGCCCCGGGGTGCGCGCCTTCCAGCGCGGCTCGGAGTCGCTCCACCGCTCGGGAGGACGGAGCCCCCAGGGAGATCACCGCGCCCGAGGCCCCCGAGGAGCTTCCCTCGGTGAACACCAGGCGCAGGGCTCCATCTCCATAGGAGGCCTCGTCCGGGGCTCCCCGCTCGGCCTGCCAGCCGATCAGCGGCACCAGGGTGTTCCAGAACGCGCGCTGTGCTGGGAGATCCGCCACCGTGAAGCGCAGCGAGGTGAGCGGCGCCCGGGGCAGGGAAGCGGGAGGGGGCAGGGCCTTCTCCGCTGCCTTGGCCGTCTGCCAGTGTCGCTCCATGTGCTCCAATGTAGCCTCTCCGAAGGGGATGCCCTCGGCGCGGAGCGCGGACTCGATGTGCTGGAAGCGGGTGATGAAGCGGCGGATGGCCATGCGCAGCGCATCCTCGGGCGGGGTGTGCAGGAAGCGCCCGAGGTTGGCCAGGGAGAAGAGGACGTCGCCGAACTCGTGCTCGATGGCGTCCCGGTCCTTGGAGGCGATGGCCTCGTCCAGCTCCGCCAGCTCCTCGTAGAGCTTGCCGCGCACGCCGGCCACGTCCGGCCAGTCGAACCCGATGCGGCTGGCCTTCTCGGTGAGGCGCTCGGCGCGCAGCAGGGCGGGGGCGGCGGTGGGCACTCCATCGAGCACCGAGCCCTCTCGGCCCGTCTTGCGCTTCTTCTCCTCGGCCTTGAGCTTCGCCCAGTTGAAGAGCACCTCCTCGGAGCCCTTCACCTGGCGCTCGCCGAAGACGTGGGGGTGGCGGCTGGTGATCTTGTCGCTGATGGCCCGGCACACATCGGCCATGGTGAACTCGCCCTTCTCGGCGGCCAGCTGGGCGTGGAAGACGATCTGGAAGAGCAGATCCCCCAGCTCCTCGCACAGGGCGCGCCAGGGGCCGCCGTAGGCCACCCGGTCCATCTCGTCGAGCACCTCGAAGGTCTCCTCGACGAGGTAGGGGCGCAGCGAGCGCAGGTCCTGCTCCCGGTCCCAGGGGCAGCCATTCTCCGCGCGCAGACGCTCCATGATTCCCACCAGCCGCTCCAGCTGCTCCCCGGTTGCGCTCATGTGTGACCAACCTCCTGTTCGTCGGGTCCGCGCCACGGAGGACCCGCCCGCCGGACCCCTGGAAATGGCCGCCTACCCTGTAAGCCAGGGAGCGGAAGGGGGGCGATTGCTTTCACCGTGAGGGTCCCTCGCCTATCATCGAAGGTCCGGATGCCTCACTCCTTTTGTTCGCGACTGCTCCCGGTGATCTTCTGCCTCGCGCTGTTCCCGGCGATGAAGGCGAACGCCCAGATCGATGCGCCCACTCCCATCCAGGAGGTGGACCCCGACTCTGAGCCGGCGGACGACTCGTCCGACGACTCCGCCTATGAGGACGAGGAGCCCACGCCGAAGCGTGGGGCCAAGAACAAGAAGGGCAAGGGCCGCGTCCAGGAGGACGAGGAGGAGCCCGAGGAGGAGGTGCCGGCGGCGAAGAACCCGAAGACGCCCGAGCCGCCCGCTCCGCCCACCGGTACGCCCGCCACTCCGCCCACCGGCACGCCGGGGACGACACCGACCGCGGCTCCCAAGGCCGAGGCTCCCAAGGCGGATGCCGCCAGCCGTCCACCGCCGCCGCTGCTGGCCCCGCGCGTCTCCGACGCGGACCTGCTCGCCGTGTGGGAGCGCTGGACGGAGGCCCGGAAGAAGGGGGACATGGAGGCGGCGTCGCAGGGACAGAAGGATCTGCTGAAGCTGCGCGACGAGGTGTCCGCGACGGACTTCGATGCCTTCAGCGTGAGCCTGCTGCGCGAGTCCCGGGCGAAGCTCGAGAAGAAGGACCTGTCCGGCGCGGTGCAGGTGGCCGAGGCCGCGGTGGCGCTCTCGCCCAACCTGCCGTATGCGCACTTCGCGCTGGCGGATGCCTACGCGCGCAAGGACCTGGGCTCGGTGGGCAGGTACGCCGGGGAGATCCAGGCCGGCATCGGGGCGCTGGCGAAGGATCCGCGCTTCTGGCGGCCGGCGCTCGCGAACCTGGGGGCCATGGCGCTGCTGGCCCTGCTGGCCACGGCCGTGGCGGTGGTGGGCGTGCTCTTCGCGCGGCGGCTGCGCTACATCCTGCATGACTTCCACCACGTCTTCCCGCGAGGCATGGGCCGCTGGCAGTCCATCGCGGTGGCCGCGGCGATCCTGCTGATGCCCATCCTGCTGAGGATGGGCGTGGTGCCGGTGCTGCTCGTCATGTTCGGCGCGATGGCGCTCTACCTCTCGCTGGCGGAGCGGGCCGTGGCGGGAGTGCTGCTGGCGCTGGCGGGGGTGATTCCGCTGGCCGGCGGGCTGATCGCCCAGTCCACGGTCTTCGCCGGGACGGTGGCGGAGGATGTGTATGTCCTGGAGCGCGGTGGGTTCACCGGAGACGATGCCGCGGCCCGGGTGCTCGCGCGCCAGGCGGCGAAGGAGGCCACCTTCGCGGAGCTCTTCGCCCTGGGGCGCTACCAGTCCCGTCGCGGGCAGCTCGAGGATGCCGCCAACGCCTACAAGGCGGCCGCGGCCCTGAAGCAGCGCAACGCCCTGCTGCTCACCAACTACGGCAACGTGCTGCTGGCCTCCGGGGACACCGACGCCGCCACGCGGCTCTACCAGGAGGCGCAGCAGGCGGATGGCTCGCTCGCGGCCGCGCCCTACAACCTGGCCCAGGTCTACCGGCGCCAGGCCAAGGCGATGGATGACGCCCAGCTGAGCGCCCAGCTCCAGCGCGCCGCCGAGACCATGAACGTGGCGCAAGGCCTGGACGGCAGCCTCGTGGGGCGGGACGTGCCACCGGACGATCGGCTCCTGGTGAACCTGCTGCTGCTGTCGCCGCAGCTGCCCTGGAACGAGATCATCGCCCTGGCCGACGGGAAGGCCGCGGGCACGCGCGTGGAGAACCAGCTCGACCGCCTGCTGATGGGCACCGCGGGCATGGCGGCGCGCATCTACCCGGCGGTGCTGGCGCTGCTCTTCTTCCTGCTGGGCTACGGGCGCGATCAGCTCCGCGCCTCCAAGTCCTGCGACAAGTGCGGCCGCCCGGTGTGCCGCCGGTGCGATCCGGACCTGGGCATGGGCGCCTTCATGTGCAGCCAGTGCACCAACGTCTTCGCCCGCAAGGGCGTGGTGCCCGAGCCGCTGCGCGCGCGCAAGCAGGCCGAGGTGCAGCGCCACCAGACGTGGATGGGGCGGCTGGCGCTGGCGCTCGGGGCGCTGGTGTCCGGGGCGGGCCACATCTTCTGGGGCCGGCCCGTGCGCGGCGCCATCTATAGCTTCCTGTTCCTCCTGTCCCTGACCGCCATCCTGCTGCGCGATGGCGTGCTCCGGGCTCCCTACGGCGAGGCGCCGCTGTATCTGAAGATGATACCGGTCGGCTTGCTACTCCTTCCCCTCTACCTCCTGTCGCTGCGCGGTCTGCGCAAGCAGCAGACCGAGTAGGCCCGAAGACCATGGCTCTCCAGGGAACCCTCAAGGACTTCGGCATCGCCGACATCCTTCAGCTCATTGGCCAGCAGCAGAAGACCGGTCAGCTCTGCCTGGCCAACAAGGAGCAGGAGGTCAACGTCTTCTTCCGGGACGGCAACATCGCCCGGGTGGAGAGCGTCACGCGCAAGAAGAAGGACCTCATCGGCAACATGCTGGTGCGCGCGGAGATCATCACCGACGCCCAGCTCGACGAGGCGCTGGAGACGCAGCGGCGCACGCTCAAGCGGCTGGGGGACGTGCTCGTCTCCACCGGCGCCATCACCGCCGACCGCTTCAAGAAGATGATGCAGCTGCAGGCCACGGAGACCATCTACCGGCTCTTCAGCTGGGACGCGGGCACCTACGAGTTCAAGGCCGAGCCCGTCGAGTCCGACACCGAGGCCATCACTCCGCTCCGAGCCGAGTCGGTGCTGATGGAAGGCTTCCGGATGGTCGACGAGTGGCCCGTCATCCGGAAGAAGATCAACCGGCTGGACATGGTCTTCGAGCAGCTCAAGCCGCTGCCGCCGCCCGTCAACAAGGAGGAGGATCTCGACGCCGCGTTCGACGACGCCTTCTCCGAGAAGAAGAAGGACGAGAACAAGGGCGACTTCAAGTCGGTGGGCGACTCGGAGCGCATCGTCTACGACAAGATCGGCCCCGGCCGGGACGTGCGCAAGCTCATCGACGTGTCCTGTCTGGGCGAGTTCGAGACCTGCAAGGCGCTGCTGAACCTGGTCAACCTGGAGTACATCCGCCCCGTCTACAAGGACGGCAAGTCTCCTTCTGGCGACCGCGACGGCATCCTCCAGAAGGTGGGGCGCGGCATCGGGGCGCTGGGCGCCAGCATGGCCGCCCTGGCCGCCATCTTGTTCCTGGTGGCCCAGTTCACCGGCAAGCTCTCGCTGGCCAGCTCGCCTGCCTCCCGGTTCTCGGACCCTGCCGCCCAGCGCTTCATCTCTCGGACGCAGGTCAAGCGGATAGAGGCGGCGCTGGAGATCTTCCGCTTGGAGAAGGGCGAGCTGCCCGACAAGTTGGATGCGCTGGTGGAGGCCGGGCTGTTAAAGCCAGAAGAGCTGCGCTACCCGTGGCGGGAGCAGTACTATTACAGGCGCCTGGCTGCTCGTGAGTTCGTCCTGCTACCGCCCTTGCAATAGCCAGCGACGCCTGGTTCCCTTTCCCGGTCAGGGACTCGACGTTACGTTCATCCGGGAAGGTTGAATGGAGGAACGGACCTCATTGAGAAACCCTGCCACGTTGGAAGCTCCTGCTGTCCGCCCCACCTCTGCCAAGGTCGATGTCCGGGACAACGAGACCGCCCTGGCCCTGTGCGGTAACCAGAACGAAAACCTGAAGCTCATCGAGCGGCGCCTGGGCGTGCGCGTGGGTCAGCGCGGCACGGAGCTGCTCCTGTCCGGCCCCGCCGACGCGGTGGCCTTCGCGGTGCGGCTCGTGGAGAACCTCGAGGAGATGATTCGGGCCGGCCGGCCCGTCTACCGGGAAGACGTGGAGCAGGGCATCAAGGTCCTGGGCCGCGGCGGCGCGGAGTCTCTCGGCGAGGTGATGTTGGGGCCCGTCCTCAAGAGCTCGGGCAACCGCCAGATTGCTCCCAAGAGCATTGCCCAGAAGCGCTACGTGGAGGCCATCCGCGCCCACGACATCGTCTTCGGCATCGGCCCTGCGGGTACGGGGAAGACGTACCTGGCCATGGCCATGGCGGTGGCCTTCCTGCAGGAGCGCAAGGTCAAGCGCATCATCCTGGCGCGGCCCGCCGTGGAGGCGGGTGAGAAGCTCGGCTTCCTGCCGGGCGACCTGGCGGAGAAGGTGAACCCGTACCTGCGGCCGCTCTATGACGCGCTGCACGACATGATGGCGGGCGAGCGCGCCGCGCAGCTGGTGGAGCAGGGCGTCATCGAGGTGGCTCCGCTGGCCTTCATGCGTGGCCGCACGCTCAATGACGCATTCGTCATCCTCGACGAGGCGCAGAACACCACCGTCGAGCAGATGAAGATGTTCCTCACGCGCCTGGGCTACAACAGCAAGGCCGTGGTGACGGGCGACGTGACGCAGGTGGACCTGCCCATCGGGAAGATGTCCGGTCTGCACCACGCTCGGTCCATCCTCAAGAACATCGAAGGCATCAACTTCTCCGAGTTCACGGAGGTGGATGTGGTACGCCACCCCCTGGTTCAGGAGGTCATCCGGGCGTACGACAAGTTCGAGACCGCCAAGGCCGAGGCCGCCAAGGAGCAGGAGGCGCGCGAGGCGCAGGATCCGGTGGAGCCCGAGACGGCGGAGGTCGAGGAGCCCATCGCCACGTGATTCCAGGGGGTTGGCCGTCTGGCCAGCCCCTGAGCGTGCGAACGGGTAAGGCATGACGGCCTGCATCCTTGATAGGGCGGTCCTGCCTTGCATAGGGTCGGGGTTCCATGGCTGAACCGGAACCCTCTCCCCCAAGGCCGAGTCCGCTGGACGCGCTTACGCGCCGTCTCGGCCTGGGCGACAAGTCCTGGGGTCGCCGCCTGACGCTCCTGGCCCTGCTGCTGGCGGTATCGGTGGCGGCCGGCTTCGTCATCTCCCCCGGCCTCTACAGCCAGCAGATTCCGGCCCTTACGGAGGAGCACCTCGGCAAGCCGTTCCGGGCCAACTCGCCCGCGGGCTTCAAGGCCGGGCGGGACTACGAGATTGTCTACAGCGCGATGACGGAGCAGCGGCGCCAGGAGGCCCGCAACGCCGTCCGCCCCGTCTACGACTTGAACCCGGACGTCGTGGAGCAGGTGCGCGGCGCGGTGAAGCTGGCCTTCGGGCAGATGCGAGCGCGCCTGGCCGAGAAGGCCGCCCAGGAGAGCGCCGCGAGTGGGGAAGGGGAGGGAGAGGTACGCAAGGACGGGGAGGCGCGCAAGGCCGCGGAGGCGCGCAAGCCGAAGAAGCCCGCCCCGGCGCCGACGCCGGAGGAACTCGAGAGCCAGCGCAAGGAGCGCGAGGCGCTGCAGGGGGATTTTCAGGAGGCGCTGTTTGGCCAGCGGGACACGGCGCTCGAGGCGGATGACTTCCAGGCGCTGCTGACCAACGGCTTCTCGGAGGAGGCCGAGGCGGCCACGCTGGTGCTGCTGGAGCGAGCGTACGGCTCGGAGCGGGGGCCGCTCTTCATCGCGGGCTCGCGCGAGGAGCTGACGCGAGAGGGGCCCCAGGGCATTACGGTCCGGGACGTGCGCCACAGCGGCGAGCAGACGCTGCCGGGCAACGCGCCGAACGTGATGGACACGCGCGAGGCCTACGCGGAGATGGACCGGTTCGCCTCCATTCCGGGCAACCTGTTGCCGGACGCGCCGGGCGTGCAGCGCCGGGCGGTGCTGCGGCTGGCCAAGCGGATGGTGCGGCCGGATCTGACGATCAACATCGCGGAGACGAACGCGCGGCGGGTGAAGGCGGCGGACGCGGTGAAGGACGCCGTCATCGCCCTGAAGAAGGGGCAGCGCGTCATCGGCGACGGCGAGCTGGTGAACGAGACGCACCTGGTCATCCTCCAGGGCATGCGGGCGCAGACGGACCGGCTGGATCTGATCCAGCTGCAGGTGGGCGGCACGGGGCTGGTGGCGCTGCTGGTGGCCGCGTCCTTCGTCTTCTGCCGCACGGCGTTCCGGCGCTTCCGGCCCACGCGCAAGGACGGGGTGCTGCTGGGGCTGCTGCTGGTGCTGATGCTGGGGCTGATGCAGCTGTGGGTGTCCATCGCTGACGCGGTGCAGGACCGGTACACGGCGCTGCCCATCGAGGCGCTGTACTACGCCTTCCCGGTGGCGGCCGGCGCGATGCTGGTGCGCTTCATCCTCTCCGAGGAGCTGGCGCTCTTCTTCGCCGTGGTGCTGGCGTCCCTGGCGGGGGTGATGCTGGGCAACTCGCTGTCGTTCGGCATCTACGCGCTGCTGGGCTCGCTGGTGGCGGCCGACCGCATCACCCGGGCGCGCGATCGCGTGGGCATCTTCAAGGCGGGCCTGATCGCCGGCGCGGTGAACCTGGTGGCCGTGCTCTTCCTCTTCATGGTGGAGGGCAAGGGGCTGACGGGGGACACGGCGCTCACGGCGGTGTTCGCCTGCGTGGGCACGGCGCTGGCGGTGCCGGTGATGGTGATGGCGCTCACCCCGCTCATCGAGGCGCTGTTCGGCTACGCCTCGGACATCAAGCTCCTGGAGCTGGCCAACCTGAACCACCCGGCGCTCAAGGAGCTCATCGTCCAGGCGCCGGGCACCTACCACCACTCCATCATCATCGGGACGCTGGTGGAGAACGCGGCGGAGGCCATCGGCGCCAACCCGCTGCTGGCGCGCTCGTGCGCCTACTACCACGACATCGGAAAGGGCCGGAACCCGCTCTACTTCGGTGAGAACCAGAAGGGGGAGAACCGGCACGACTCGCTGGCCCCGGCGATGAGCGCCGTCATCATCAAGCGCCACGTCACCGAGGGGCTGGAGATGGCGCGGCAGTACCGCCTGCCCAAGCTGGTGGCGGACGCGATCCCCCAGCACCACGGCACGCGGGCGGTGGGCTACTTCCTGCACAAGGCCATCAAGGAGCAGGAGGGCAAGGAGAACCCGCAGCCCATCGACGAGAGCATCTACCGCTATCCGGGGCCCAAGCCCCAGTTCCGCGAGGCGGCGCTGGTGATGATCGCCGACGCGGTGGAGGCCTCCACGCGCGCCATGCCCGAGCCGACCAAGGCCAAGCTGCAGGCGCAGGTGCAGAAGATGATCAACATCATCTTCTCCGAGGGGCAGCTCGACGAGTGTGACCTGACGCTGAAGGACCTGAACCTGATCGCCAGCTCCTTCCTGCACACGCTCGAGGGCATCTACCACGCGCGGCCGGAGTACCCGGCGGGAGCGGTGGGCGGGGGCACGAAGGGGCCCCCGCTCATGGTGGCGTCCGGAGCCAAGCAGGACGGCAAGGCCAAGACGGCCTGAGCCGCCCTCCAGAGGAGTTCACGAGTGAGACTGCGCAAGGGAAAGCTCATCCCTCGAGAGGATGGCAAGCGCATCGAGGAGTTCATCGGCGCGGCCAGCACGGGGAGCGCCTCGGTGTCCGTGGCGCGGATGCTGGCGCCGCCGGGCTGGTCCGAGCCTCCGCAGAAGCCCGAGTTCGACGAGGCGGTGCTGGTGCTGCGCGGCGAGCTGACGCTGGTCATCGACGGCAAGCGCGAGCGCATCGGCCCGGGCGAGGTGGGGTGGGTGCCCAAGGGCCGGCACGTCACCTACCGCAACGACGGGCAGGGGGCGTGTGACTACTGGTCCATCTGCGCGCCGGCGTTCCGGCCGGAGCTGGCCCACGTCGAGCTCCCCAAGAAGGAGGAGACGCCCGCCAACCACGTCACCGTGCAGGTGGCGCACGCGCAGGGAGAGGCGTTCGCCCGGCCGCTCGCCTCGCTGGGGCGCACCTTCCTGGAGCGGCTGGATCTGCACGGGTGCGAGCTGTCGCTCTCGCTGGTGGGAGACCGGGCCATCCGTCGGCTGAACCGGACGTGGCGCAAGAAGGACAAGGCCACGGACGTGCTGAGCTTCCCGGCGGGCGACCTGCCGCGCGGCACGCCGGGGCCGAGGCAGCTCGGGGACGTGGTCATCTCGCTGGACACGGCGAAGCGGCAGGCCAAGGAGTACGGCCGGACGCTGGAGGCGGAGATGTCCCGCTACCTGGCGCATGGCCTGCTGCACCTGCTGGGGCATGACCACGAGCGCTCCACCCACGAGGCCCGGAAGATGGCGGCCCTGGAGGAGAAGCTGCTCGGGGAGTCCGGGATGGTGGCGGACGCGGTGAAGGCGGGGCGTGCTCGGCGGCTCGTCTGACACTCGGCCGAAGCTCTTCGTTGTGTCGCGCGGCGTGCGTGATAGGTAGTCAGGCCTCTAGCGTGTTGGACGGAACATGCCCCGCTCTGCGCCATTGATTGCCTGCCTTCTCGGCCTGCTGCTCGTCGCGGCTCCGGCCCATGCGGCCTCCCCTCCGCCCTGGGGCACGGGGGAGAGCCAGGGGCAGGATCTGGCCATCTCCCTGGTGACGTTCAGCCCGGGGGATGACGTGGCCTCCTGGTGGGGGCACGGCTCGCTGGTGGTGGAGGACCGGCGGCTGGGCGCGGCGCGCCTCTACAACTACGGGATGTTCTCCTTCGACTCGACCATGCTCGGCCGCTACGCGATGGGCCGGCTCGAGTTCTGGGTGGCCGAGGCGAGCCCGTCGGCGACCTATCGCTTCTACCGTTCGCAGAACCGCGACGTGCGCATCCAGGAGCTCAACCTCACGCCGGAGCAGCGCGTGGAGGTGGGCCGCCTGCTCGCGACCAACGTCCTTCCGGAGAACCGGGACTACCTCTACCACCACTACAACGACAACTGCGTCACCCGGCTCCGGGACATGATCGACCGGGCGGTGGGAGGTCAGCTCCAGCTGGCGGACAGGGCCGTCGGGCGCATGACGCTGCGCGAGCACACGCGGCGCTACACCGCGGTCAGCCCGCCCATGAGCGTGCTGCTCGACTTCCTGATGAACGACGAGATCGACCGGCCCATCACCCGCTGGCAGGAGGCGTTCCTGCCGGACGAGCTGGAGCGGCAGGTGGCCGCGCAGCAGGTGAAGATGGCGGACGGGCAGATGGCGCCGCTCGTCGCGAAGCAGTGGGACTACTACAAGTCGGACCGGACGCCGCCGCCGGAGCAGCCGCCGCGCTATGCGCCGTGGATGCTGCTGCTGGGGCTGGCGGTGGGCGGCAGCGCGCTGGGGCTCGCGTACTGGGGGCGGCGCGGAGGCCGGCTGCCCCGGGTGCTGCTGGGCCTGGAGCACGTGGTGCTGGGCCTGGGCCTGGGCTTTCCGGGCACGGCGCTGTTCGTCATGTGGCTGTTCACCGACCACACGGTGACCTACCGCAACGAGAACCTCTTCCTTGCCAACCCGCTGACGCTGCTGGCGGTGCCGCTGGGCCTGATGCTCGTCTTCGGCTCGGTCAGGGCGCGGCGGTGGCTGCGCGTCCTCTGGCTGGCGCTGGCGGGGCTCGGGGTGCTCGGCGTGGTGCTGAAGGTCATCCCGATGTTCGATCAGGACAACTGGCGCCTCATCGCGTTCATCCTGCCCATCTCGCTGGGCTTCGCGGGCGCGTTCCACCTGGACCGGGTGCTGGCCCGGGCCCCGGGGGCGGGCCGCGAGCCCGAGCGGCAGCCGCTTCCTTCTTCCCTGAAGACTCCCTAGCGCGCGGGTTTGCGCGCATCCGAGGACCAAGTCATGGCGAACGATACGATGGAGAAGATCGGTGCACTTCGCGAGCGCCTCCTGGCGCTCCGGGGGCATCTTTGACCTCGACCGCAAGCGGTCTCGCATCTCGCTGATCGAGCGTGACTCCACGCAGCCCAACTTCTGGGACGACAACACCAAGGCGCAGGCGCTGCTGAAGGAGAAGTCCACGCTCGAGGCGAGCGTGGGGGCCTTCGACAAGGCGCTGCGCGGCCTGGATGACGCGCAGACGCTGCTGGAGCTGGCCAAGGAGATGAGCGACGAGGCCAGCGCCCAGGAGGCCGAGGCCACGCTGCCGGCGCTGGAGGCGGAGGTGGCCAAGCTGGAACTGGCGCGGATGCTCTCCGGCGAGAACGACCGCAGCAACTGCTTCATGGACATCAACGCGGGCGCGGGCGGCACGGACAGCATGGACTGGGCCGCCATGCTGATGCGCATGTACACCCGCTTCTGCGAGCAGCGCGGCTGGGAGGTGGAAGTCACCGACATGGTCGCGGGCGAGGAGGCGGGCTTCAAGAACGTCTCCCTGCACATCAAGGGCGAGAACGCCTACGGCTACCTGAAGGCCGAGGTGGGGGTGCACCGGCTGGTGCGCATCAGCCCGTTCGACGCGAACGCGCGGCGGCAGACGGCGTTTGCCTCGGTGGACGTGCACCCGGAGGTGGATGACTCGATCAAGATCGACATCCCCGAGAAGGACTACGAGCTGAAGTTCATCCGAGGCGGCGGCGCGGGCGGCCAGAAGGTGAACAAGACGTCGTCCACGGCGCAGCTGCGCCACCTGCCTACCGGCATCTTGATCACCTGCCAGACGGAGCGCTCGCAGTCGGCCAACAAGGACATGGCGTTCAAGATCCTGCGCGGGCGCCTGTACGAGCTGGAGCTCAAGAAGCGCGAGGCGGAGCGCGACGCGGCGGAGGCGCAGAAGAAGGACATCTCCTTCGGCTCGCAGATCCGCAGCTACGTGCTGGCGCCGTACCGCATGGTGAAGGATCTGCGCACGGGCGTGGAGACGGGCAATGTGGACGCGGTGCTGGACGGCGAGCTGGAGCAGTTCGTCACCGCGCAGCTGCTGGGGGTGAAGAACCCCAACCGCAACGCCTCGGTCGACTAACCACCGCCTCCCGGGGAGGTGCCCGTGTCGGGCCGGAGCGCCACCGACTGGTATGCTTGTCATACCAGTTGGCGGCAAGTCCGGCCGACCCCCTCTCCGGGCCTCAGTTCACCGTCACGGAGATGGGCGCGGATGTCGTGACGTTCCCCGCGGCGTCATACGCCTTGACCGTCAGCGTGTGCCCCCCTCGCGTCTCGAGCAGCAGGTTCCAGCTCATGCTGTAGGGGGCCGTGGTGTCGGTGCCGAGGACCGCGCCGTTGTCGTAGAACACCACCTGGGTGATGCCGACGTTGTCCGAGGCGCTGGCCTGGATGGTGGCGCTCCACGACAGCGACGCCCCGTTGGCGGGAGACGTGATGGCCACCGTGGGCGCGGCGTTGTCCACCGTCACCGTGCGGCTCGCGGACTGGGTGTGGTTGCCCGCCATGTCGTAGGCCCGTGCGGTGAGCGTGACGCTGCCATTGGCGCTGGTCGTCGTGTTCCAGCTCACGGAGTAGGGCGAGGTGGTGTCCGTGTCGATCAGCGTCCCGTTCACGTAGAACTCGACCTTGGCGACTCCCGAGGCGTCACTGGCGGTGGCGCTGGCCTGGACGGTTCCCCGAACCAGGGCACTTTGCGCTGGAGCGCTGATGGCCACCGTGGGGTGGGTGTTGTCCACGGTCACCCCCACCTCCGTCGAGGTGCCGACGTTGCCCAGGGTGTCATAGGCCTTCGCCGTGAGCGCATGGGCGCCGTCGGCCACGCTCAGGGTGCTCCAGGTCAGCGAATAGGGCGCGCTGGTGTCGGTGCCGAGCAGCGCCGCGCCGTCGTAGAACTCGACCTTGGTTACCCCGGTGGCGTCGCTGGCGGTGGCCTCGAGCACGGCACTTCCCCGGATGCGCATCCCCTGCGCGGGTGAAGTGAGCACCACGCTGGGAGCCGTGTTGTCGGCGGTCACCGCGACCGCGGCCGAGGTGCTGACATTGCCGGAGTTGTCGTAGGCCTTCGCGGTGAGCGAGTGCGCGCCATCCGTCGCGGTGGAGCTGTCCCAGCTCAGGGCGTAGGGCGCGCTGGAGTCGGTGCCGATCAGCGCCCCGTCCGCGTAGAACTCGACCTGCGTCACCGCCAGGTCGTCGGTGGCTGTCGCGGTCAGGGAGACCAGCCCTCGGACGCGTGCATTGCTGGTGGGCGCGGTGAGCGTCACCGTCGGAGCGACTTCCGCCGCGAAGGCCACGTCGTCCGCTTCGTCATCGGAGTGCCCACTGCACGTCACGTTGAAGGCGCTGTCTGGACCTCGGAACCGGGCGCGCACGGCCTGCAGGGAGCCCACGGGCAGGGTGTACTCCGCCGAGAACACCTGGAGGGGGTTTGTCCCGCTCGGCCGGAGCGTCGCGAAATAGGTCCACGAAGGCTGGGTGGCATTGCCCGTGTAATGCAGTTCGATCTCGCTCCAGGAGCCGGGCTGGATGGTGGCGTAGACCTCGACCCGGGCGCGCTGGCCTTGAGCGAGAGGCGCTCCGCTGATGCTGGACACCTTGATCCGGTCGACCTGCCCGTAAGGGGTGGGGTCGGTTCCATCGGCACAGGTCCCATTGATCGTGTTGGGCGAGGAGCTCTCCGACGAGTGCCGGCCCTTCACCAGACCCGTGGTGTCGCAGAGGTTGCCAGGCGTGGCGCACCTCGGCACCCGAAGCGTGGCGTCGAACACGGCGCTGCCGGGCTGGCTCGAGGTCACCGTGACGGTGGTGCTCGTGGCCACGTTGTTCACCCCGTCATAGGCCTTGGCGGACAGGGCATGGCTTCCGTTCATCCACGAGCCGCTGTCCCAGCTCACGCTGAACGGAGCCGTGGAGTCGCTGGCGAGCAGCACGCCGTCCACGAAGAAGTCGACCCGGGCCACGCCCGTGTCGTCCGTGGTGTTCGCCTGGAGGGAGACCAGCCCCGCCACGGTGGCTCCGGGGGCCGGGGAGGTGATGGCGACGGTCGGGGCCGCGTTGTCGACCGTCACGCTGACCGCCTGCGAGGTGGCGATGTTGCCGTTCCTGTCCGTGGCGCGCGCGGTCAGCGTGTGGCTGCCGTTCGTCGCGGTCTTCGTGTCCCACGACAGGCCATAGGGCGCGGTGGTGTCCGTCGCCGTCGGTGTCCCGTCCACGAGGAGCTCGACCTGCGCCACGCCATAGGAGTCGGAGGCGTTCGCCGAGATCGTCGCGATGCCCCCGAGGACAGTGCCGCCCGCGGGCGAGGTGATCGAGACGGACGGGGGCGTGACGTCGACCGCGATGGTGATCACCACCGGCGCCGAGATCGCCGTGGTGCCGGCCACGTCATAGGCCTTGGCGGTCAGCGTGTGCTGGCCGAGCGGTTGGCCTCCCGTGCTCCACGCGTAGCTGAAGGGCGCGGTGGTGTCGGAGCCGATGAGCTGGGTGCCGGTGTAGAACTCGACGCGACCGACGGCCTGGTTGTCCGTGGCATCCGCCGAGAGCATCACCGTCCCGTTCACCCTCGCGCCCGAGGCGGGAGCGGTGAGGGTGACCGTCGGCGGCGTCAGATCGTTGTCCGCCGTCACCGTCACGGGCGGCGAGATCGCCACGTTTCCGGCCAGGTCGCGGGTTCGGGCCGTCAGCGTGCGAGCGCCGTTCGGACGGTTCCGGGTGACCCAGTTCACGCTGTACGGGGCCGACGCATCCGAGCCGATCAAGATGTCGTCTTCATAGAAGTCCACGGCCACCACGCCGAAGTTGTCGGTGGCCGAAGCCGTCACCGTGACGGTGCCCGACACCGTGGTGCCGCTGGCCGGAGCGGTGAGCGCCACCTGCGGCGGGACGGAGTCCGTCTCCTGGCCGACCGCGAAGGCCAGATCGTCGCGATCGGTGTAGTCCTTCTCGTACTCCATGTTGCAAGGCCCGAGGCCCGCGCCAGGTCGGAAGACGGCGCGCACGGCCTGCAGGCCCCCTGCGGGGAGGAGGTAGTCCACCGAGAGCGTATGGGCCCGCTCGCCAGGGGGCTGGAGGGTGGCGAGGTGTGTCCACGAGGGCTGGGTCGCATCCGCCGTGACGTACAGGTCCAGGAAGTTGAAGGAGTGATAGGGGGCCTTGAAGGCCCACACGTCGACCTCGATCCGGACCTGCTTTCCAGCAGCCAGGGCGGTGCCATCCTGCCGGATCACCCGGATCCGCTCGATGGACTCGTCATACTGATAGCTCCCGAGGGCGCCGTCGGGGCATGCGTCCAGCGTGTTGGGGGCATTGCGCTCGGGGCCGAGCCGCGCCCGTCCCCGGAGCAGGGTGGCGGTGTCGCAGCGAGCTTCCCCGGCATCGCACCGAGGCGCCTTCAACACCGCATCGTAGTGTGCGAGGCCCGGGTTGTACGTCTCCACGGTGATGGTCCCGCTGGCCGTCGAGTTGCCTCCCACGTCGCCGACGCTGGCCCTCAACGTGTGGCTGCCGTTGAACACGCTCGTGGTGTCCCAGGAGAATTCGTACGGAGCCGTCGTGTCGACGAAGACGCGATCGTCGTCCACGTAGAACACCACGCCTGAAACGGCCCTGTCGTCGCTGGCGGCTACCGCGAAGGAGACCGTCCCGCTCAAGCTCTCCCCGTGGGTGGGGGAGGTGAGTGCGATCTGCGGAGGGGAGTAGTCGTTGTCCACGAGCACGGTCACCGTGGCCTCCTCGGAGACGTTACCGGCCGCGTCATGGGCCGTGGCGCTGAAGACGTGCGGGCCGTTGGGCACCGTTCGGGTGTCCCAGGTCGTGATGCGCACCTCGTTGTAGAAGGTGGAGTACAAGGTTCCGTCCAGTCGGAGCTCGATGCGAAACACGCCCTTGTTGTCGCTGGCACTGACCGCAACCGTGATCTCCTGGTTGACGGTCGCGCCGGTACTCGGCGTAGTGAAGGACACCTGGGGCGGCTCGTGATCGTTGTCGACGACGACCTGGAACGGGGCCGAGGTGGTGGCGTGTCCAGCGGCGTCATACGCCCGAGCGGTGAGGGTGCGGGGACCGTTGGAATGAGGGCGGCTGTCCCAGTACATCGTGTAGGGAGGCTGGTAGTCGGTTCCGACCAGGGTGCCGTCGGCGTACAGCTCCACGCGCTGCACCCCGAAGTCGTCGCTCGCGCTCATGGCGAGGTAGACAGTGCCCGTCATGGTCGGAGTGCCCGTGGGATGGACGATGCTCACGCTGGGGGGCGTGGAGTCCGTCTCCGCCGGGCCCACCGTGATGAGCAGGTCGTCATGGTCGGTGAGGGAGCCCGGGTTACACGCTGAGGCATTGCCAGCACCCGATCGGTACACGCCTCGGAGGATGTGCTGCCCGCTCGTCGGCAGCAGGTACGTGGTCGACAGGACTCGGGGGCCCATGTCGCCCGCCGGCAGGGTCTCGATGAGGGTCCAGCTCGGGTTGCTCGGGTTGGTGGCCACGTAGAGGTCCAGGAACTCGTCAGAGGGGTTCGCGCTCCCGGAGACCGTGGCCTCGACCTTCACCTGCTTGCCCGGAATGAACGGCGTGCCGTCAGCGCGCGAGACGACGAGCCGCTCCAGCGAGGGGCTGCTGCGGTATGTGCCCCCCGTCCCATCCAGGCAGGAGCCGCCCACCGTGTTGGGGGAGTTCACCTCGGGACCCACGCTCCCGCGTCCCTCCAGCAGCCCCACCGAGTCACAGCGGCTGCCCACGCTCGAGCAGGCCGGCACACCCCAGGTGGCATCGAACGTCGCGTTCCCGGCGTTCTGGATCGTCACGCTCACCGGAGCGCTCACCGCCTGGTTGCAGTTCATGTCGGACGCCCTGGCCGTGAGCACCGCCGAGCCGTTGCTGCTCGTGGTGCTGTTCCAGGCCAGCGAATAGGGAGGCGAAGTCACCAGGCCAATCGAGCGGCCGCCGAGGAAGAACTCCACCCTCCCCACCGCGGAGTTGTCCGCCGCGGTGGCCGTCAGGGTCACCGTGCCGCTCAGGAGCGCGCCGGAGGAGGGCGCGGTGAGGACGACCTGGGGCGGAGTCGAGTCGCTGCCGGTGCAGGTCTGCGCATACAGCAGGGCACTGGTCGTGTTGGCGCCGGGCCAGGCGACCGCGCCCGGCGTCGCCTGGGCGAGGAGCTCGGCCTTGAGCTGCGCTGGAGTCGCCTGAGGGTGGCGCTCCAGCAGGAGTGCCGCCACGCCGGCCACGTGCGCGCTCGCGATCGAGGTGCCCTGGACACTGCCCCAGTAGAAGTCATCGCTGCTCGAGGCGGAGGTGATGTCCTGGCCCGGCGCGAAGAGGTCCACGCACGGTCCGTAGTTGGAGAAGTCGGCTCGCGCGTCCAGGTACTCGGCGCTCGCCCCGACCACCAGCGGAGAGGAGGCCGTCCGCGCGGGAAACAGGGAGCAGGCGTCCCGGTTCTGGTTGCCCGCGGCGACCACATAGAAGACACCGGCGTTGATGGAGCGGGTGATCGCGTCATTGACCGAAATCAGCAGCTCGCCCCCCAGGCTCAGGTTGGCCACCGCGGGCTTCACGTGGTGGGCGGTGACCCACTCGATGCCGGCGATCAGCCAGGAGGCGCTGCCAGCGCCCTGGCAGTTCAGCACCCGCACCGAGTGCAACGTCACGCCCTTGGCCACGCCATACTTCGTGCCGCCGATCGTTGCCGCCACGGCCGTGCCGTGGAGTCCGCAGCCCTGCGGTGGGACGGTGTCCCCAAAGAAGGTGAAGCCTTCGCTCGCGCGCCCGCCGAAGTCGGAGTGGGTGAGGCGGACGCCCGAGTCGAGGACATAGACGTGAACGCCACTCCCGGTGGCGGTGTAGCGGTACTCATCATTCAGCGGCTGAGCCCGCTGATCGATGCGGTCGAGCCCCCAGGACGGGTTGGACTGCGTGGCCATGGCGGAGATCTCTCCGTCCTCCTCCACGTAGCGCACGCGCGGGTCGTTGCTCAGCGCCCGCGCGGAGGCCTCCGTCATCGTCGCGGAGAAGCCCTGGAGGGCCTGGGAGTAGACGAACTCCACGGTGGCGCCGTGCGGCTCGGAGAGCTCCCTCGCGAGCGTCTCCACCTGGGCTCCGGCGACGGCCTGCTCGTCCAGGACGACGATGTACCGGCCCGGCACGGCCCTCTCCGTCTTCATCAGCCGGGTGCCGGCGACGAAGGACTTCACCGTCCGCTTCGCCGTGTCGGCCTCGGTCCTACGGTCGACGGAAGCTGGCTCGCAGGAGGCGAGTACGAGTCCAGCCACGAGCAGCGTCACCAGGTTCCGCATGGAGCTCCCTCAGGGAGGAGAGGTCTGTTTCCTGGTGAATTGAAGAAATCCCGGGTAGCTGGATCACCCAGGGTGAAGAAGACGCGGGAACCTCCTGGGCGGGCGGGTGTCCAAGGGGCGGCGGGGTGCTGGAGCCGCTGTAGTAGGCTCGGAGGGGCACCCGGGAAGCGGGCTGCGGGAGGTACGGGTGGCTGCGAGCGAAGTGCTCGACATCGCACGGGAGGCAGGGGTGAGCGCCGGGGCTCCGGAAGCTCAGAGCGAGCGCGTGCTCCTGTCGCGGCTGCGCCGGGGCGAGCCCGAGGCCTTCGAGGTGCTCGTGCGCGAGCACCAGGACCGCGTCTTCGACTTCTGCGTCCGCATGGTGGGAGACCGCGAGGAGGCGCACGATCTCGTCCAGGAGATCTTCGTCAGCGTCCACCAGAACCTGGGCAAGTTCCGCGAGGACGCGAAGCTCTCCACGTGGATCTTCCGCATCAGCAAGAACCAGTGCATCAACCGCCTCAAGTACCTGAAACGCCGAGGCCGAGGGCGCTCGGACGAGTACGAGGAGGTGGGTGAAGATGCGCTCTCGGGCGCGCTTGGCGCACCACCCACCCCGGATGCGGCGTTGGAGTCGGCGCGGGAGCGGGCGCGGGTGCAGTGGGCGATCTCCCAGCTGGAGCCGGACGCGCGGATGCTGGTGGCGCTGCGAGACATCGAAGGGCTCAGCTACGAGGAGATCATCGAGATCACGGAGCTGCCGGAGGGCACGGTGAAGAGCCGGCTCCACCGGGCGCGGGAGAAGCTGGCGGATCTGCTGGGACGGCTTGAGGAATGAGTGGGATTCAGCGGAGACTGATGGACGTGGAACCCCAACTGAACCATCTGGAAGCGAGGGCCCTCTTCTTCGCGCTGGCGGACGAGGAGCTGCCGGAGCCGCAGGCGAAGGCGGTCCGCACGCACCTGGACGGCTGCGACGAGTGCCGGGCCGGGTGGGATCGCTACGCGAGGACGGTGCAGCGGGTTCGCAAGGTGGAGCGGGAGAAGGCTCCACCGGTGATGGCCTCGCTGGTGATGACGCGGGTGAAGCGCGAGCGGCGGTTCGGCCTGCGCAAGCTGCACCTGGCGCACACCTACCACCGCTTCCCGGTGGAGATCCTCATCCCGCTGCTGCTGGCGGCGGCGGTGGCGGCCTTCCTGGTGATGTCGGCCCCGTAGCGGCGGTGGCTCCCCCCGGAAACGACTTCGTGGAGGCGCGCCGGGCACGCCCCCACGAAGTGTTGTTCAGCGCTTCAGCGGCCTGGCTCAGCGCAGGCAGAGGAAGTCGTACGCGGTGGGGGTGACGCCGGTGATGATGGCGGGGTTGCAGGCGGCCAGATCGTAGTCGTAGCGGATGGTGCGGACGGCGCGCCGCTCGACGCAGTAGCCGGTGCCGACGCCGCACTTCCAGGCCTCGAGGTACTGGTACCGGTAGCTGCCGCCCGAGCTCGTGTTGGTGCAGGCGCTGGTGCTGGCGGCCTGGACGCGCCAGTTACAGGAGGAGTTCTTCCACACGCGGGTGAGGGGGTCGGTGACGATGCGCGTGGGGCACGTCTGCCAGCTGAACACGATCTGGCCGTTGGAGCAGCGCTTGAGCAGGGAGGGCCATACCGTGATCGGGTAGACCTGGACGGCGAAGCGCGTCACATCTCCGGTCAGCGCGTCCTTCATCTCATACTTGTTCTCGCCGATCTTGACGGCCTGAAGCTGGCGCAGGGAGATGTCCTGCTCGGAGTCGATGGTGTGGAGCACGGCCGCGTCGCGATCGAGGCCCGCGATCAGATCCTCGAACTTGCGAGGCTCCTCGGCGACGGCCTCCTGGGCCACGGAGTCCAGCTCCTGGGCAGGCTCGAGCTGCTCGTCCACGGTTCCGCCGCAGCCAGCGCCGAAGCCCAGCGCGGTGGCGATGACAACGACACTCCGGAAGATCCTGCTCTGCGCGTTCATCATTGGCGTCTCCTGGTAAAGTCCGACAACGAGGCTTTCTCACTGCAAGCAGCGAACCAGGGGCAGTCAGCCCTCCCGGACAGAGGGCGCCGAGAGGGCGGAGGGCACGACGGACGAGGAGCTGTAGCTTCCCGCGCCACTCGCTTACCGGCGATTTGTAGCGTGGCCCGCTACCAACAACGTCAGGACACGAGCGCACAGGATGCGTTGCGTCCCGGGGTGGCCTTGGCTACGGTGCCGCGCCCTTGGAAGGGCGCGTCATGGCTGACACCGAAAACAAGACCGACAAGGCAGCTGAGGCGGACCTCGGGTCCAAAGAGCAGGAGATCTACCAGCAGCGCCTGGACAAGGCGGGCAAGTGGCGCGAGGCGGGTATCAACCCGTACGGCAACGGCTACCGCCCCGAGCACCTGGCCGCGGAGATCCACGCGAAGCACGGCTCCCAGTCCATGGAGGACCTGGAGAAGGCTCCGCCCACCACCTACACCGTGGCCGGCCGCATCGTGTCCCGCAGCGGCTTCGGCAAGGCCGCCTTCATCAAGCTCCGGGACCGCTCCGGCGAGATCCAGGTCCACCTGAAGAAGGACGCGCTCGGCGACGCCTACGAGGCCTTCAAGCTGTGCGACCTGGGCGACTTCCTGGGCGTCACCGGCACCGTCTTCCGCACCAAGACGAACGAGCTGACGCTGGCCGCCACGAAGTTCACCCCGCTCACCAAGTCCCTGCGGCCCATGCCCGAGAAGTGGCACGGCCTGACGGACGTGGAGATCCGCTACCGCCAGCGCTACCTGGACCTGATCTCCAACCCCGAGGTGAAGCAGACCTTCCTCAAGCGCAACAAGCTGGTGCGCTTCATCCGCGAGTTCCTGGACGCCCGGGACTTCATCGAGGTGGAGACCCCGATGATGCACCCGCTCGTCTCGGGCGCGGCGGCGCGGCCCTTCACCACGCACCACAACGCGCTCGACATCGATCTGTACATGCGGATCGCCCCGGAGCTGTACCTCAAGCGCCTGGTGGTGGGCGGCCTCGAGCGCGTCTACGAGATCAACCGCAACTTCCGCAACGAGGGCATCAGCACCCGGCACAACCCCGAGTTCACGATGCTCGAGTTCTATCAGGCGTACGCCACGTACGAGGACCTGATGGACCTCACCGAGCAGATGATCTCCGAGGCGGCCAAGGCCGTCACCGGCGACACCAAGGTGACCTACCAGGGCCACACGCTGGACTTCGGCAAGGGCTGGAAGCGCATCCCCATGACGGAGGCCATCCGCGAGGCGGTGGGTGGCGGCCTCACCGACAAGGACATGGTCGACGCGGACCGGCTGCGCCACGAGCTGCTCAAGACGACCCACGCCGAGGCCGAGCGCCGCGCCATCGAGACGATGAACCACGGCGAGCTGGTGGGTGCGCTCTTCGAGCACCACGTCGAGAGCAAGATCGTCCATCCCACCTTCATCACCCAGTATCCCACCGCGGTGAGCCCGCTGGCGCGGCGCAACGACCAGAACCCGGACGTCACGGATCGGTTCGAGCTCTTCGTCGCCGGCCGGGAGATCTCCAACGGCTTCTCCGAGCTGAACGATCCGCTGGACCAGAAGGAGCGGTTCCTGGGCCAGCTCGAGGCCAAGCAGCGCGGCCAGCAGGAGACGATGGACTACGACGAGGACTACATCCGGGCCCTCGAGCAGGGCATGCCGCCCACGGCGGGTGAGGGCATCGGGATTGATCGGCTCGCGATGTTGTTCACGGATGCGCCGTCGATTCGTGACGTCATCCTCTTCCCGCTCCTCAAGCCGCTCTCCAAGTAGCCAAGGGTCCTCGTGCAAAGCGCTGAACGGCAGACCGTCTATCGCTGGGGTTTCGTCTGGAGCGGCGCCTTTGTCGCCGCTGTGGGCTTCGTGCTGCTTGGCGTAGCCATCTCCCGCTCGGGCGCGTGGGCCGAGGTGGCCAGCTCGCTCGGTCTGTCGGTGATGGGGTGGGGCAGCCTGCTACAGACCCTGAACGCGGCGCTGCTCGTGCCGGCCCAGCTCGGGCTGGAGAAGCCACTGCCCGTGAGCGGGATGCAGTTCCTGGTGGCGGGCGTGCTGGCGTGGCTGGGCGGCTGGGGGCTGCTGGCGTTCGGCATCCAGCGGGCGCCGGCTCCGACGGAGGGCCCGAGCGCCGCGGCGGGAGCCACGCTGTACCCCCGGCTCGCGGGCTACCGGGACTTCTACTGGAGCACCCTGGGCGCCTACGGCGGCGGCGTGCTGCTGGCGGAGCTGGTCCTCATCCTGCTGCAGACGCTGCTGTCCAGCGGAGTGGGGCAGTCGGAGGGTGGGGCAGGCGGCTCGGGCCTGCAGCTGGCGCCTCCCTGGGCCTTCGCCGTCTCGCTCGTGGTGGCCTGCGGCGTGGCCTTCGTCTCGGGAGCCATCGGCGCGGCGCGGGCCCGGCGCCTGTCCATGCCCGAGGCCACCATCGGTGTCTTCTACCTGGGCCTGCCCATCCCCATCATCCTCACGCTGATGGAGCGGGTGGGCCCGCTGCAGCTCTCGCTGGGCCACCGGCTGCGCGAGGTGACGTACGTGGCGGGCCTGCTCGGCCGGCCGGAGCTCGGGTACTGGCTGGTGTTCGGGCTGCTGGTGCTGATGCTGGTGCTGGGCATCAACTCCGGCTTCATCGCCGCGGGCAGCGGCAAGCTGGATCTGCGCGCGGGCTTCGAGCTGTTCGTCGCGCGCCGGCACGTGGCGGTGTTCCGCCCCTCGCTGCTGCTGGGGACGATGGCGGTGCTGCTGCTGGGCATCATCCCGCCGCTCATCATCTACGGCATCATCCGCGCGGTGGAGGCGGCGGTGGAGCGCACCCGCATCCGCGAGCTGGGCATGGCCGATCCGATCGCGGCGGCCCACGCGCTCAACAAGCTCAAGCTGCGCCAGCAGTCGCCCACCATGATGATGACGGCGCTCTCGGTGGGCGGCGTGGGCGTGGGCGTGATGGCGCTCATCGTCGTGCTCTCGGTGATGAGCGGCTTCGAGATCGATCTGCAGCAGAAGATCCTCGGCACCTACGCGCACGCGGTGGTGAGCAAGTACGCGGGCGATCTGCCCGAGTACCCCAAGCTGATGGAGCAGATCGGCAAGGTGCGCGGCGTCATCGGCCAGTCTCCGTTCATCGTGAACCAGGTGATGATCGCCTCCGAGGGCAACGTGGACGGCGTCGTCATCAAGGGCATCGACCCGAAGACGGTGGGCGAGGTGACGGAGCTGCCCTCGTACATGCTGCCGGGCGGCTCGCTGGACTTCCTGAACAAGCCGGAGCTCATCCTGCCCAAGCGTGCTCCGGGCGGACCGGGCTCGCCCATGCTGGACGACAAGCCCGCGGGCGGAGCACCCCCGCCTGCTCCGGGCGAGCCCGCCGAGGAGGAGGAAGTCGATCCCATCATCGGCAGGCCGACGAAGCCGGCGCAGGAGCAGGTGCTGCCGGGCATCATCCTCGGGCGTGAGCTGGCCGCCTCGCTGCGCGTGGTGGTGGGCGACCGGGTGAACGTCGTCTCGCCGCTGGGCACCGAGCTGAGTCCGAGCGGGCCCGTCCCGAAGAACGGCGCCTTCCGCGTGGCGGGCGTCTTCTACTCGGGCATGTACGAGTACGACTCCAAGTTCGTCTACATCTCGCTGGCGGAGGCCGCGAGGTTCTTCGATGTGAAGGGGGCCACCGGCATCGAGCTGAAGGTGGCGGACATCGACGACGCGCGGCGCATCGCCTCGGACGTGGTGCGCAAGCTCGGGGGCTACCCGTACCGCGCGCGCGACTGGAGCGAGATGAACAAGAACCTCTTCTCCGCGCTGCGCCTGGAGAAGCTGGTGATGGGCATCATCCTCTCCATCATCATCATCGTGGCCGCGGGCCTCATCGTCGCCACGGTCATCATGCTGGTGCTGGAGAAGCGCAAGGAGATCTCCGTCCTCAAGGCGCTGGGCGTCTCGGACGCGGGCATCGTGAAGATCTTCCTCGCGGAGGGCCTGCAGATCGGCGTGGCCGGCGGCCTGCTGGGGCTCTTGTCCGGCCTGGCCTGGTGCCTCTTCATCGAGAAGGTGGGCATCAAGCTGGACCCCGAGGTGTATTACATCCCCGCGTTGCCGGTGAAGATCGAGCCGGTGCAGACGCTCCTGGCCGTGGTCATCGCGGTGCTCGTCACGTACCTGGCATCCATCTATCCGGCGCTCAAGGCGAGCAGCGTGGAGCCGGTGGAAGGCCTCAAGGCGGAGTAGGCGATGTCATTCCTCTCCATCCGCAACGTCTTCAAGAGCTACTTCCTGCACGGCAAGCGCATCGACGTGCTGCGCGCCGTGTCGCTGGACATCGAGCGCGGCGAGCTGGTGAGCCTGGTGGGCCCCTCCGGCGCGGGCAAGAGCACCTTCCTGCACGTGATTGGCACGCTGGACGCGCCGGCCGCCGGCGAGGTGCTCTTCGAGGGGCGCTCCGTCTTCGCGATGAACGACGCGCAGATCGCCGAGTTCCGCAACCGCACCATCGGCTTCGTCTTCCAGAGCCACTACCTGCTGCCGGAGTTCACCGCGCTGGAGAACGTGGCCATGCCGGCGCTCGTCCAGCGCATGGACCGGTCCAAGACGTACGCCAAGGCCCGCGAGCTGCTGGAGCGGGTGGGGCTGGGCGCCCGCGTGGACCACAGGCCCGGCGAGCTGTCGGGCGGCGAGGCCCAGCGCGTGGCCCTGGCGCGCGCCCTGGTGCTCCAGCCCGCCATCCTGCTGGCCGACGAGCCGACCGGTAACCTGGACCCGGCCACCGGCGAGGGCATCCACCAGCTCCTCCGGGACGTGAACCGGGACCTGGGCATCACCGCCGTGGTGGTCACCCATAACGAGACGCTCGCTCGCTCCATGCCGCGCCGGCTACGCCTTGCAGGCGGGCAGGTGACGGATGCCTGACTTTCTGTCCGCGCTTTTGGATTGAGGGACGCCGAACCTATCCCGTAGATTGCCCCGCCCTTTACAGGCCGATAGCCCCTTGAGGTCTCCCGTTCTGTCGCACAAGACTCTGCTTCCGCTGCTGGCGCTGACGTTGTGGGCGCTCGTTCCGTGCCGCGCGCTGGCGCAGGCACAGACGGGTGCGCCCGCCACGCCTCCCGCGACGGGAGCCCAGGCCCCTGCGCCCACCACTCCTCCCGAGGATGCCCCCGTGGACGAGCCGGCGGCGGACGAGGGCACGCGCGTCATCGAGGTCCGCATCGAGGGCAACCGCCGCGTCGAGGCCGAGGCCGTCCGCCGGGCCCTCGTGACGAAGCAGGGCGCCCTCTACGATCCGCTCCGCTCGGCCGAGGATCTCCGGGCCGTCTGGGGGCTGGGCTATTTCACGGACGTTCAGCTGCTGGTGCAGCAGCTTCCCAAGGGCGTGGCCTACGTGGTCCGCGTGCAGGAGCGGCCCTCCGTGCGCGCGGTGCGCCTGGTTGGCAACGAGGAGCTGAACAACGACGACCTGAAGGAGCAGATCGACGTCAAGGCCGCCACCATCCTGGACATGGACGCCGTGCGCTCCACGGTGAAGAAGATCCAGGAGAAGTACGTGGAGAAGGGCTTCTTCCTGGCGGAGGTGACGCACAAGCTCGAACTGGTCGACAACGGCGCCAACGTGGACGTCATCTTCGTCATCAACGAGCACGCCAAGGTGATGGTGAAGGAGATCACCTTCATCGGGGCGCAGCAGGTGAAGCCCACCGCGCTCAAGGACGTGATGATCACCAAGGAGGGCGGCTACTTCTCCTTCCTCACCGGCGAGGGCACCTACCGCGAGGAGGCCTTCCAGCGCGACCTGCAGGTCATCCAGGGCACCTACTACGATCACGGCTTCATCAACGTCCGGATCGACAAGCCCGTCATCTCCCTGTCGGCGGACAAGCGCTTCATCTTCATCACCATGAAGGTGACGGAGGGCGAGCCGTACGACATCGGCAAGGTGGACTTCGGCGGCGACCTCATCGTCCCCAGGGAGCGCCTGGCGGAGAAGATGACCACCACGCCGAAGGAGCGCTTCAACCGCACCAAGCTCTCCCAGGACATCCTGGCCCTCACGGACGTCTACTACGACGAGGGCTACGCCTACGCGAACATCAACCCCGTCACCTCGGTGAACGCGGACGACAAGACGGTGGACCTGACCTTCGACATCCAGAAGGGCCCGCAGGTCACCATCGAGCGTATCGACGTCATCGGCAACAGCAAGACGCGTGACCGGGTCATCCGCCGCGAATTGCGCGTGTACGAGGGCGAGCTCTACAGCGGCACGGGCGTGCGCCGCAGCCGCGAGCGCGTCACCGCGCTGGGCTTCTTCGAGACGGTGGACATCACCCAGAAGCCGGGCAGCGCGGACGACAGGATCGTCCTCCAGGTGGAGGTGAAGGAGAAGGCCACGGGCACCTTCCAGGTGGGCCTGGGCTTCTCCAACGTGGAGAACTTCATCTTCACGGCCCAGGTGTCCCAGAACAACTTCCTGGGGTGGGGCCAGAGCGTCTCGGCCTCCGCGCAGATCTCCGGCCTGCGCTCGCTCGTCCAGCTCTCGTTCTACGATCCGTACTTCCTGGATACCCAGTACCTGCTGTCTGCGGACTTCTACCGGGTGGACTCGGACTACGACGGCTTCACCCGTAGATCCACCGGCGGCAGCATCTCGCTGGGCTACCAGTTCGTGGACGACGTGCTGGGCACCATCGGCTACACGCGCGAGTACGTGGACGTGGAGGCCAGCTCCTCGCTGGGCGCGGTGCTGCTGGCCAACCAGTTCCTCAGCGGCGTCACCAGCGCCGCGCGCCTGTCGCTGTCCTTCGATCGCCGCGACAACCGCCTCTTCCCCTCGCGCGGGTTCATCCACTACGGCTCGGTGGAGTTCGCTCCGGCGCTGCTGGGTGGCACCTTCCTGTTCACCCGCTACACGGCGTACTCGCGCCTCTACTTCCCCATGCCGCTGGGCTTCGTCTTCAAGACGAACGCCACGGTGGGCTACATCCAGCAGCTCGACGCGGACAACCCGCTGCCCATCTCGGAGCTCTACTACCTGGGCGGCATCAACACCGTGCGCGGCTACTTCCTGCGCAGCATCAGCCCCTCGCTCACGGTGCCGCGCTCGGACAACCCGGACGCCACCGTCACCGAGTTCCGCACCGGCGGCAACAAGCAGCTCATCCTCAACCTCGAGCTGGAGTTCCCCGTCTTCGAGAAGGCCGGCATCCGCGGCGTGCTCTTCTACGACGCCGGAAATGCTTTCGGTGCCAACGAGCGTTTCTTCCAGGACCGGCAGGACAAGGTGCCGCTCGGTCTCTTCCACTCCGTGGGCTTCGGGTTCCGCTGGTTCTCTCCAGTCGGTCCCCTGCGCTTCGAGTGGGGATTCCCGCTGACCCGGCGGCCGGAAGATGAGGCCTACCAGTTCGAGTTCACCATCGGCAACTTCTTCTGATTTCTGATAAGGCGTCCTGCCCGGTGCTCCGGGCGCCCCCCTACCCAGGGGGGTGTTGAAGAACCGCTGGGGACGGACGTCGGAGCCAGTAACACCCCCTTAGGAGCCGTTGACATGTCGCTTCGAAGCACCCTGGCGGCCGTGGCCGCCACCCTGACGCTCGCCCTCCCGCTCGCTGCCTCCGCGCAGAACATGAAGCTGGGCTACGTGGACTACCAGCGGGTCCTCCTCGAGGTGGAAGACGGCAAGTCCGCCAAGACTCGTCTCCAGAAGTGGCTCGATGACCGCCAGAAGGAGATCGACAAGGAGCAGGAGTCGCTTCGCAAGGAGAAGGAGCTCCTGGACAAGCAGGCCAGCGCGATGAGCGAGGACACGCGCATGCAGAAGGCCTCGGAGCTCCAGAAGAAGGTCATCGACCTGACCCAGAAGTGGGACCGCTACCGCGCCGAGGCCGCCAACCGCGAGCGCCAGGAGATGGAGCCCATCATCGGCAAGATCGATCAGGTCATCGAGTCGATTGCCCGCCGCGACGGCTTCACCTTCATCTTCGAGAAGCGTGACTCGGGCCTGGTGTACGCGCAGACGCAGTACGATCTCACCAACGAGGTCATGCGCAGCTACAACGCCCTGCCGAAGAGCGCTCCGGCGCCCAAGGCCGCCCCGGCGCCGAAGGATGCCCCGGTCGCGAAGGACGCGCCGAAGAAGTAGGGGCGCTGACCGCCGTGAACCGCGCGTCCACGCCGCGCCGGCTCGGAGAGCTCGCCACCCACGTCGGGGGCGAGCTGCTCGGAGACTCCGGCCTGCTGATCCATGGCCTCAACGGGCTCGCCGAGGCGGGCCCTGGGGATGTGTCCTTCTACGGCAACACGAAGTACCGCCGTCAGTATGAGACGACCCGAGCCTCCGCCGTCCTGGTGGGCTCGGACGCGCCGCCCCGCGACGGGGTGGCGCTCATCCGGGTGCCCAACCCGCACCTGGCCTTCGCGCGGCTGCTGACGCTCTTCCATGCGCCGGCGCGGCCCGCGGCCGGAGTCAGCTCCCAGGCGTACATCCACCCGCAGGCGCGGGTCCACCCGGAGGCCACGGTGATGGCGGGCGCCACGGTGGAGCAGGGCGCCAGCGTGGGCGCTCGCTCGGTGCTCTACCCGGGGGCCTACGTGGGAGCGGCCGCCAGCATCGGCGAGGACTGCCTGCTGTACCCCAACGTCACGGTGCGCGAGCGCTGCGTGGTGGGCTCGCGCGTCATCCTCCATGCCTCGTGCGTGGTGGGCGCGGACGGCTTCGGCTTCGCGTTCGACGCCGAGGGCGAGGACGGGCCCCAGCACTACAAGATCCCGCAGGCGGGCATCGTCCGCATCGAGGATGATGTGGAGGTGGGCGCCTGCACCTGCATCGATCGGGCGACGCTGGGCGAGACGGTCATCGGCCGTGGGACGAAGATCGACAACCTGGTGCAGATCGCGCACAACGTGAAGGTGGGCCCGCTGTCGCTCATCTGCGCGCAGGCGGGCGTGTCGGGCTCGGCGGAGCTGGGCACGGGGGTGGTGCTGGCGGGGCAGGTGGGGGTGGTGGGCCACATCCGGGTGGGGGATCTCGCGAAGGTGGGAGCCCAGTCCGGAGTGGCGCATGACGTGGAGGACGGGCAGATCGTCTCCGGCAGTCCGGCGATCCCTCACCGCGAGTGGCTGAAGGCCTCGGCGGCGATGGGGCAGCTGGGAGATCTGCTCAAGGAAGTGAGAGCCCTGCGCCGCAGGGTGGAGAGCCTCGAGAAGGAGAAGGGCAAGTGATGGACATTCGAGAGATCCAGCAACTGCTGCCCCACCGCTACCCGTTCCTGCTGGTGGACAAGGTGGTGGAGATCGTCCCCGGCCAGAAGCTGACGGCCTACAAGAACGTCACCATCAACGAGCCCTTCTTCAACGGCCACTTCCCGGGGCACCCGGTGATGCCGGGGGTGCTCATCCTGGAGGCGCTGGCGCAGGCCTCGGCCATCCTCGCCTACAAGAGCGAGAACATGAACCCGGAGAGCAAGGTCACCTACCTGATGGGGGTGGACAACGCGAAGTTCCGCAAGCCGGTGCTCCCGGGGGACAGGCTGCAACTGGGCATCGAGGTGCTGCGCCACAAGGGCGTCATCTGGAAGACCAAGGGCACGGCCACGGTGGACGGAGTGAAGGTGGCCGAGGGCGAGTTCCTGGCCACGGTGGTGGACAAGGACACTCAGGCCGCCGGAGAGCAGGCGCCCTGAGCGGGCGGGACGGAAGGAGAGAAGGCATGGCTCAGGTTCACCCCACGGCGGTGGTTCACCCGGACGCCCAGCTCCACGAGACGGTGGAGGTAGGACCGCTCTCGGTCATCGGGCCCAAGGTGCGGATTGGTGCAGGAACGCGCGTGGGCCCCCACGTCGTCATCGAGGGGCGTACGACGCTGGGCGAGCGCAACCGCGTGTTCCAGTTCTCCTCCCTGGGCGCCGCGCCGCAGGATCTCAAGTACGCGGGCGAGGACACGGAGCTGGTCATCGGCGACGAGAACCAGATCCGCGAGTTCACCACGCTGCACATCGGCACGGCGGGAGGCGGGGGCGTCACCCGGATTGGCAACCGGAACCTGCTGATGGCCAACAGCCACGTGGCCCATGACTGCGTGGTGGGCAACGGCTGCATCCTGGCCAACAGCGCCGCGCTGGGCGGACACGTGGTGGTGGAAGACCACGTCATCTTCTCGGGGCTGACGGCGGTCCACCAGTTCACGCGCATCGGCAAGCACGCCTTCGTGGCGGGCGGGGCCATGGTGGTGATGGACGTGCCCCCGTACTGCATGGCCCAGGGTGACCGGGCGGAGCTGGTGGGGCTGAACATCGTGGGCCTGGAGCGCCACGGCTTCAGCGAGGCGCAGATCGGCCGCATCAAGGAGGCGTACAAGATCCTCTTCCGCTCCAAGCTGCAGATGGCGGAGGCGGTGGCGCGCCTGAAGGCGGAGTTCGGCGGCCAGCCGGAGATCGAGCACCTCCTCGAGTTCATCAGCCAGAGCAAGCGCGGGCTGACGCGGTAGGCCCTCGCGGTGGAGCGGATCGGCCTCATCGCCGGCAACGGCCAGCTGCCCTTCCTCTTCGCCCGCGAGGCGCGCGCCCGGGGGCTGGAGGTCATCGCCGTGGCGCACCGGGGCGAGACGGATCCGGCGCTGGAGGCGGAGGTGGCGGGCTTCACCTGGGTGCGGCTCGGGCAGGTGGACCGCATCGTCCGCACCTTCCAGAAGGCCCACGTGGCGCGCGCGGCCATGGCGGGTGGCATCGGCCGGGTGAAGGCGCTGACGGAGGCTCGGCCGGACCTGGGCGCGGTGCGCATCATCTCGCGGCTGCGCAGCTTCCGGGACGACACGCTGCTGCGCGCCATCGCGGACTACTTCGAGTCCCACGGCGTGACGATCGTCGCGCCCACGGACTATCTCTCCCAGGTGCTCTGCCCGGTGGGGCTGCTGGCGGGGCCGGCGCTGCACCCGGCGCAGGAGAAGGACGTGGCGCTGGGGGTGGAGGTGGCGGCGCTGCTCGGCAAGGCGGACGTGGGGCAGACGGTGGTGGTGCGCAACGGACACGTGCTGGCGCTGGAGGCGGTGGAGGGCACGGACGAGACCATCCGCCGTGGCGGCAAGCTGGGCGGCAAGGGCGCGGTGGTGGTGAAGCGCTGCAAGCCCGGGCAGGACCTGCGCTTCGATCTGCCCGCGGCGGGGCCTCGCACGCTGGAGGTCATGCGCGAGGTGGGCGCGAGCGTGCTGGCGCTGGAGGCTGGCCGCACGGTGCTTCTGGACGCGCCCCAGCTCTTCAAGGCCGCCGAGTCCGAGAACATCACCGTGGTCGGCGTCTCCTGAACCTCCACCCTTGAAAATGGTGGCGGGAGTGAAGGTGTCGGCTGCCCGTCACATGCGGCGGCTGGGGACCCCATTCCCTGAATTCGAGCGACGTCCTACCGTCGCACCCCTGGGAATTCTCCCGGGCGGAGACGCTGTTGCCCCTCGCCCGGCATGTCCGAGGTCGCCGATCCGATGACTGCTCGCCTCCTCCTGATCTGCCTTGCCCTCGCCTCCCTGCCTGCCCTGGCGGGGGATGCCATCCAGGTCTCCGCCTCGAACCGCATGGCGCTGGGACAAGGGATGCCGTCGCTGGAGATCCAGATCCTGGAGCCCATCGCCGGCTACGAGGTGAAGCTGAAGCGCTCGGATGGGAAGACGTTCGAGTTCAAGGGCACCGGGCAGCCAGGCACCACGCGCACCATCCCCCTGGAGCAGCCGGAGGGGAAGTTCCACTACGAGGGCGAGCTGACGCTGCGCTTCAAGGGCCGGGGCGTGGAGCCGGGGACGATGCCGCTGGCCTTCGACACGGAGCTGCTGGGGCCGCTCAAGCTGGACGTGAAGAAGGAGGACCTGGACCTGGAGGCGCGCAAGCTGCGCTTCCGGCTGTCGCGGCCCGCGGGCTACGCGAAGGTGACGGTGCTGATGGACACCGGGCGCCACGCCTTCGACGGGACCGTGAAGTTCAACGGCGAGCCCGCCGGCACGCCGCTGGAGCTCACCTGGCAGAAGCTGGACGGCAAGGTGATGAAGATCTCGCTCCAGGCCTATGACACCTCGGACTTCTACACCAGCGTGGAGCTCTTCCCGTGGCGGCTGGACATCCCCCACGAGGAGGTGAACTTCCCCACGGGCAGCGCGGAGATCCCGGCGGCGGAGCGGGCCAAGCTGGACAAGAGCCTCAAGCTCCTGGAGGACGCGGTGACGCGCTACGAGCGGATCACCGCGCTGCGCCTCTACATCCTGGGCCACACGGACACCGTGGGGGACACGGCCGCCAACCGCGACCTGTCCCTGCAGCGGGCGCGCAGCATCGCGTCGTACTTCCGCAAGCAAGGCGCCCGGCTGCCCATCTACTTCGAGGGCTTTGGCGAGCAGGCGCTCCGCGTGGTGACGCCCGACGAGACCGCCGAGGGTGGCAACCGCCGCGCCGAGTACATCATCTCGGTGGAGGACCCGGTGCTGACGAACGCTCCCTTCGAGCCGCAGTGGAGAAAGTTGTAATGCCTTCCTGGAGGAACCGACGGATGAACCGACTCGTTCTCGCCACCACGCTCGGCCTCGCGGTCGTGGGCTGTGCGCACACGACGCCCTCCGCGCAGCTTGCGCAGGAGGAGGACGCCAAGTGCGCCCTGGTCCGCACGCTGCTGAGCGAGCCGGTGCCCTCGCGGCACATGGGCGAGCTCGAGGCCGAGGGGCGGGAGGCGCCCGTCCCGGTGGCCGTCTTCGTGCGCGATGCGGAGCAGGGGATGCTCGAGCGCTTCTTCGTGGGGGACTCGCCCTCGTGTGGAGACGAGCAGTTCCACGTGGTGCGGCAGCTCGGGCGCCAGGGGCTGGTGCTGTACCTGGAGGAGACGAAGGAGGGCTACGCGTACGACGCGCGTCGAGCCGGCCCGGAAGAGCTGTCGATGGGCGGCGCTCCGCAGGGCGTGGTGCGGCGCAAGGCCGAGGGCGGCTGGGTGGCCGCGAGCGACTGACGCTCAGTCCTTGCGGAGCATCATCACGTAGGGCGGTACCACGCGGACCACGTGGAAGTGCTCGCGCAGGTACTGGTCGAGGTAGTTCGAGCCCTGATTGACCGACTCGTTGGGCTCGAAGGAGCGGCCGGTGATGCCCGAGAGGATGACCACGCGTGTGCCCGAGGACTTGATCTCCTCGGCCATGCGCTGCTGGACGTCGAGCCGGTTGATGACGTTCGGATCGAACTGCATGTAGCGCGTGGCACCCACCCGGTCGGCGAAGAAGTACAGGTCCATCTCGTTGACGAAGATGAAGCTGTGGTCCAGCAGGCCCACGTAGATGGGATCCTGGGGCGAGCGGGTGTGCTCCGCGATGAACTTGAGGACCTCCAGGCGACTGCCGGCGGCGGCGACCTCGCGACCGCTGGCGCGCTCGAACCCCGGCGGCTGCGGCGGCGGGTGGTACGGAGGCGTCAGCATGTAGCCGCGGACGGGGCACAGGGCCGCGCCGAAGATGAGCACCGCGAGGGGCCATCGCCATAGGGCGCCCTCGGTCAGGCGCAGTTCCCAGACGCCGATCATGACCAGGGCCGGCGCCACCGTGTAGACGGCGTGGAAGATGTCCGTGCGGCCCACCATCTGCGGGATGACTCCGAGCGAGAGGGCCCCGACCAGCGCCGCTCCGAGCCGTCCCTTGGCCCCAGTTCGGCCGGGAAACACCACGGCGAGCGCGGCGAGCGCTGGCCCGAGCAGGGTGAGGCCCACGGCGCCCTCGAACGGCAGATGCATGACGACGGGGAGCCGGAACGGCAGTCCGCGGCCCTCCGCCAGCGGTAGGAGCGGAGGCATGGGCAGGTCACGCGCGGGCAGCACATAGCGCGCCTGGTCGAACACGAGATCATCCAGGACCAGCTTGGGGCCCGCGAGCACGAACCACGTCCCCCAGAAGGGGATGATCGCCAGGGCCAGACCGGCGGCGAGCCACGGAGCCCAGGCCCACGCGGGCCGCACCTCCGGGCGCCAGGCGCGCTGCTTGAGCGCGACGGCGAGCACTCCCGCCGCGGCGGCGGCAGCGAACAGGCCGAACAGATCGTGCCGCATCCAGCTCACGGCGCCCAGGGCCACGCCCGCGACCACGTACGCGCCCCGGCTTCCCCTGTCCCGGGCGTGCATGACGAGCACGAGCGCCAGGAGCGCCCCATGGACCGCGAGGACATAGGCGTAGGCCTCGGTCTGGATGACCGTGAGCCAGAGGGTGACCAGGCCCGCCGCGACGGACGAGAAGCGCTGCCCCGCCACCTGCCCGGCGAGCCGCCCGGCCCAGAGCCCCGCGGTCGCGCGAGCCACCAGCCCGACCCACCGCTCGACGGCTACCGACGGCCCGAAGACCTTGAACAGGGCCGCCAGCAGCATGAAGGTGCCGGGCGGGTAGTTGGAGTAGAAGTCCCGGTAGGGCACCTTGCCGGCCAGCATGAGCTGGGGATCGGTCAGCAGGATGCCCTCGTCATAGAAGCCCACGGGCAGGTCCATCTTCCGCCACAGCGCGCGCAGCGCGGCGAACCAGACCACCCATCCCGCCGCGTCGAGCACCAGGCGAAGGATCCAGGCGAGCCTCGCGCTCCGGGTCGGGGCGGAAGGCTCGGAGCCGCCGCGAGGAGAGGACGGAGGAGGGGAGACGCTCATGGAACCGGGACCCGAGGCGGACGAGGCGGTGCTGCCGTGCCCTCGTACCATCAGTGTGGCCGGAGGTGCCTCGATTTTGTGGCGGACGCCCGCGGCGGAATCAGAGCCCCAGCAGGTCCTTCGCGCCGTCGGCCATGAACTGCACGGCGATGGCGGCGAGGATGAGCCCCATCACGCGCTCGAGGATGGCGACACCGGAGTTGCGGAGCACCCGCTGCACCAGGTGCGAGGCGCGCAGGATGAAGTAGCTGGCCACGAACGTGAGCACGATGGCCGCGAGCACCGGCAAGGCCATCAGCAGCGTCTCGCCCTTGGACATGAGCACCATGGCGCTGGCGATGGCGCCGGGGCCGGCCAGCAGGGGCATGGCCAGCGGCACGAGCGCCACGTCCTCCTTGGCCACGCCCTCCTGCTCCTCGGTGCGGCTGGTGCGCGTCTCCGAGGGCCGTGCGCGGAGCATGTCCAGGGAGGTGATGAGCAGCAGGATGCCGCCCGCCACTCGGAACGCGGCCAGCGAGATGCCGAACACCTGGAAGATGAGCCCCCCGAAGATGGCGAAGAAGAGCAGCAGGCCGCCGGCCACGATGCAGGCGCGCAGCGCCGTGCGGCGCATCTTCGTCTCCGAGTCCCCCGCCGTGATGGCCAGGAAGATCGGCACCACTCCAATGGGGTCCACCACGAAGAAGACGGCGGAGAGCGAGACGAGGAAATGGGTCAGGTAGACGCCCATACCCGTCACACGGTCAGGCGCAGCTTCCAGACCATGGTGAGCGCCTCGAGGAAGATCTTCCGGCTCATCTTCGACTGGCCCACGCGGCGATCCTCGAAGACGATGGGAATCTCCCGGACGGTGAAGCCCTTCTTGAGCGTGCGGTAGGTGAGCTCGATCTGGAAGGCGTAGCCGGTGCTCTGCACCTGGTCCAGGCCGATGGTCTCCAGCACGCGGCGGTGGAAGCACTTGAAGCCGCCGGTCAGGTCATGGACGCCCACGCCCAGGATGGTGCGCGCGTAGAGCGAGCCGCCCTTGCTGATGATCTGCCGTCCGACGCCCCAGTTCACCGTGCCGCCGCCGGTGACGTAGCGCGAGCCGAGCACCAGGTCCGCGCCGGCCTCGGCGGCATCCAGCAGGGCTGGCAGGTAGCGCGGGTCGTGGCTGAAGTCCGCGTCCATCTCGATGATGTACGTGTAGCCCTCGGCGAGCGCCCAGCGGAAGGCGGCGAGGTAGGCGCGGCCCAGGCCCTCCTTCTTCTCGCGGTGCAGCACCCGGATGCGCGGCTCCTTCGCCGCGAGCGTGTCGGCGATCTTCCCGGTGCCGTCGGGCGAGTTGTCATCCACGACGAGGATGTCCACGCGGGGCTCGGCTTTGAGCACCGCCTGGGTGATGGGCTCCAGGTTGTCCGCTTCGTTGTAGGTGGGGATGCAGACCAGCGCTCGGTTCATGGCGCGGCGGGACATAGCAGAGCCACGGGCGGGATGACTTCAAACTTTGGAGGCGGGGGGCAGCAACTCCAGCACGGCCTCCGCGGCTCGCTCGGCGGCGCCCGGGCCTCCCAGGCGGCCACGTACCTCCTCCAGCCCTCGGAGCATCTCCTCCCGGGGTGGGCCTGGATCCCACACGCGGCGGACCTCCGAGGCGATGCGCTCCGGCGTCATCTCTCCCTGGAGGAGCTCTGGCACGAGCCGGCGGCCCGCGAGCAGGTTCACCAGGGCCACATGGGCGACCTTCAGCATGAGCCTGCCCACGAGGTAGGTGACGAGCGACACGCGATAGATGACCACCAGCGGGCGCTGCATGAGCCCCGCCTCCAGCACCGCCGTCCCGGAGGCGACGATGGCCGCGTCGCTGGCGCCCACCACCTCGGGAGCGCGGCCCTCGATGAGGCGGGGGGACAGGCCGCTCCCTTCGAAGCGCGACACGATCTCCTCGCGCGGGATGGTGGGCGCGACGGGGACGACGATCTGCAGGCCTGGGCGCTCGGACGACAGCTGCTTCGCGGCGCTCACCATGGTGGGCAGCAGGCGGCGGATCTCGCTCATCCGGCTACCCGGCAGCAGGGCGAGCGTGGGGGCGTCGGTGGCGAGCCCCAGGCGCTGGCGGAAGTCGGTGGCGCTGGCGGGGGCGGGGACCTGCTCCACGACGGGGCTGCCCACGTAGCGCGCGTCGACGCCGGAGTTCCGATAGAAGTCCACCTCGAAGGGGAGGATGCAGAGCATCCGGTCCACGAGCTGGCGGATGACCTTCACCCGGCCCTGGCGCCAGGCCCAGATCATCGGGGACACGTAGTAGGCGACCGGGATTCCGAGGGCTTTGAGCTTGCGGGCCAGCCGCAGGTTGAAGTCGGGGATGTCCACGAGGATGGCGCACACGGGGCGGCGCTCGGCGGCGGCGGCGGCGATGCCTCGGAGGACCTGGAGGATGCGGGGAATCTTGGGGACCACCTCGGTGATGCCCATGACGGACACCTCGTGGGCCCCATAGAGGAGCTCCACGCCGCGTGCGGCCAGCTTCGAGCCCCCCATACCGAAGAACCGGAGGTCCGGGCGCCGGGCCTGGAGGGCGGCGACGAGCTCGGAGGCGTGGGAGTCGCCGGAGGCCTCACCGGTGACGACGAGGATCTGCGGGGGGGAGTTCATCGGAGGCGCGCATCGTAACTGAAGCGGGGCGGGCAAATGTGTACACTCCGGGCGCCCTTGAAGACGCTCCTGCTCGCCGAGAGCCACCCCCCCACGCTCGAGCACCTCACCGGGCTGCTCGCCCAGGCCGGTTACACCGTGAGTCCGGTGTCCGACGCGGTGTCGGCCATGGAGCACTTCGTGGCGGGCAATCCGGACGTGGTGGTGCTGGGGGTGGACCTGCCTCGGCTGGAGGGCGCCCATGTAGGGCAGCTCATCCGCAACCACAGCCAGGGTGGGCGTGTTCCCATCATCGCCATCGACAAGGGGCACCTGGGCAAGGCGCGAGGCGTGGCGGCGGTGCTGGGCCTGAAGGTGAACGCCTACGTGCAGGACCCGCTCAAGCCGGGCGAGCTGGTGTCCAGGATCGACGAGCTGGTGAAGGCGGCGGAGTCGGTGGCGCCCACGCAGGGCATCCAGGCGATGCTCGCCCGCCCGGCGGTGACGACGGGGGAGCTCCGGGGCTACCCGCTGCCGGAGCTGGTGCACCTGCTCTACCGGCAGCGGCGGGACGGGGTGCTGGTGGTGGCGTACCGGGACCTCACGCGTCGGGTCTTCTTCGCCCGAGGCGGGGCGGTGAGCTGCGACTCCTCGGCGCGGCAGGACGCGCTGCCTGGCTTCCTGCTGGACCGCGGGATCGTGACGGAGGCCCAGGCGGAGATCGTCGTGCAGGCGCTCGGCTCGGGGCTGCGCATCGGCGCGGCGCTGGCGGATGCGGGGGTGGAGGCGGCGGGCGAGGAGCTGCTGGAGATCCTCCGGGACTACACGCGCTCGCGTCTGGCCCAGGTGGTGGGGATGCGCGAGGGGCGCTTTGCCTTCTACGCGGGGGACGAGTTCCAGCGCGAGGTGGCCACGGTGGACATCCCCGCGCTGGCGCCGGTGCTGGACGGAGCGCGCAGGATGATGCCGCTCAAGGTGCTGGCGGCGCCGCTGCGCAGGTACATGGGAGAGTTCCCCGTGCGCTCGCAGGAGTTCGCCAAGGATCTGCAGGTGCTGGGGCTGGACACGGACGATCTGAAGATCGCCATGCAGATCAACGGGCGGCTGTTGCTGCGGGATCTGCTGGCGCACGGGCGAGGCGACCTGCGGCGCGGGTACTCGCTGCTGTGGTTCCTGCGGCTCACGGGGGCGGTGACGTTCTCGGCGACGCCGGTGGCCACGGAGGGGGCGGCGCTCTCGGCGGGGCCGGAGGTGATCGCCCCGCGCAAGCGCAAGTCACTGCCGCCGGAGCTGGCGGCGTCGCTGCGGGAGGGCGCGGTGAAGATCATCACCAGCAGCTACTTCCACAGCCTGGGGCTGGACATCGCCGCGGACATGGAGGCGGTGGAGCGCGCCTACCACGAGACGGCGATGAAGTTTCACCCGGACAACTACGCCGAGTACGACCTGTCGGACCTGAAGGATCTGCTCGACTCGGTGCAGGAGAAGCTGTCCGCGTCGTACCGGGTGCTCTCGGCGGAGGACAAGCGCAAGGCGTACCTGCAGTACGTGCTGGGGAAGATGGAGGTGAAGGGGCGGGTCAACGCCATCAACGTGGAGGCGGAGGTGCTCATCCGCCGCGGGGAGTCGTACCTGCGGCGCAAGAACTACCGGATGGCGCTCCAGCTCTTCGAGGAGGCGGTGGCGCTCAACCCGCGCGAGCCCGAGTACTACTCGTACCTGGCGTGGGCGACGTACCACGCGGCGCTGGGGCCGCTGAAGGATCGAGCCAAGGAGGCGCAGAAGGTGCTCAAGCGGGCGCTGTCGCTCAACGCGTCGCTGGAGCGGGCGCAGATCATCTCGGCCATCATCGAGAATGACCTGGGAGATGCGACGGCGGCGCGCAAGCGGCTGTTGAGGGTGCTGGAGCTCAACGCGAACTCGAAGCTCGCCAAGGCCGCGCTGCGCAAGGTGGGCCGCTGATGAGCATGTCGGCGGTGCTGCTCCGCCTGCTGCGCTACGCACGGCCGCACGTGAGCGTGCTCGTGGCGGCGTTCGCCTGCATGGCGGTGCTGGGGCTGGGCACGGGCACGTACGCGTACCTGATGGGGCCCGCGCTCCAGTTCCTGCTGTCCGGAGGCACGGAGGGCTTCGGTGGGGCGCACGCGGTGCCCTGGCTGTCGAGCCTGCCGCGCGAGGCCGCGCTGTGGGGCTTCCCGCTGGTGGTGGTGCTCGTCGGGGTGGTGAAGGGCGTGGGGTACCTGGGGCAGTTCTACTTCATGGGGCTGTTCGCGCAGCGGGTGGTGAAGGACTTGCGGCGAGAGCTGTTCCAGCGGCTCACCGCGCTGTCGCCCTCGCAGCTCTCGAAGGAGCGGGTGGGGGATCTGCTCAGCCGCTTCTCCACGGACATGACGGCGGTGGAGTGGGCGGCGATGTACACGGTGGGCTCGTACCTGCGGGACACGCTGCAGGTGCTGGTGCTGGCGGGAGTGGCGCTGGCGATGAGCCCGCTGTTCGGAGGGCTGATGCTGGCGGTCATCCCGCTGGCGGCGCTGCCGGCCTCTCGGCTCACCCGGAAGGCGCTGCGGAGGACGAGGGAGGGGCAGACGCAGCTGGGGCAGCTCGCGGGGCAGCTGCACGAGGGGCTGGGAGGCCTGCGGACGATCCAGGCCTTCAACGGACAGGCGGCGGAGCTGGCGCGGTTCGCGGCGCACACGAAGGCGCATGAGAAGGCGGTGGTGAGCGCGGCGTGGGCTCGAGGGGCGGTGCCGGGAGTGATGGAGGTGCTGGCGGCGGCGGCGCTCGCGGGGACCCTGGCCTACGCGGCGGCCACGCAGGCCATGGAGCCGGGGGCGCTGCTCTCGCTGATCACGGCGGTGATCCTCGTCTATCAGCCCGTGAAGGACCTGGGCCGGGTCACCCAGTTCGCGATGCAGGCGGGCGTCTCGGGCGAGCGGCTCTTCGCGCTGCTGGACCTGCGCCATCCGGTGGAGGATCCGCCGGGAGTCCAGCCGGCGCCGCCGCTGAGGCAGGGCCTCCAGCTGAAGGCCGTGAGCTTCTCCTATGGCCAGCGCCGGGCGCTGGAGGGACTGACGCTGGAGCTGCCGGTGGGCAAGGTGACGGCGCTGGTGGGCCCGAGCGGGAGCGGCAAGAGCACGGTGACGACCCTGCTGCTGCGCTTCGAGAAGCCCCAGGCAGGCCACCTGCTGCTGGACGGAGTGGAGGCGGACGGCTACCAGGCGGCGAGCGTGAGGGCGCAGTTCGCGCTGGTGACGCAGGAGCCGCTGCTCTTCTCGGGAAGCGTGCTGGACAACCTGCGCTTTGGCCGGCCGGAGGCGACGCTCGAGGAGGTGGAGGCGGCGGCGAGGGTGGCCCACGCGGACGGCTTCATCCGGAACCTGCCCGAGGGGTACGAGACGCGCATCGGGGAGCGAGGCGTGACCCTGAGCGGCGGGCAGCGTCAGCGCCTGTGCATCGCGCGGGCGGTGCTCTCCCGTGCACCGGTGCTGGTGCTGGACGAGGCGACGAGCAGCCTCGATCCGGAGAGCGAGCGGGAGGTGCAGGCCGCGCTGGCGGCGGTGCTGCCGGGGAGGACGGCGCTGGTCATCGCGCATCGGCTCTCCACGGTGACGGGAGCGGACGTCATCCATGTGATGGAGGCGGGGCGCGTCGTGGAGAGCGGCACCCACGCGGAGCTGCTCCAGGCGGGAGGCGCCTATGCGGCGCTGTGGGCCCTGCAGACCTCGGGAGCCGAGCGGGGGGCGGCGTGAGGCCGGCGGTGGTGGTGGGCAAGCTGCTCCGGGCGCTGCTGGGGCTCGTGCTGCTGCTGCTGGGGTTCGCGGGCTTCTTCACGTGCGCGGCCGCGGGAGTCGACTACCCGGTGGTGCCTCCGAGGGAGGGAGTGCAGGAGTGGCCGCGAGGCGCCTTCCACGTGCACACCACGCGATCGGACGGACGCGGAACCGTGGAGGAGGTGGCTCAGGCGGCCCGAGCGGCGGGACTCCAGTTCGTGCTGCTCACGGACCACAACGACTTTGGCCCGCGTGAGCCGGTCTTCATCGGGGGCGTGCTGATGGTGCCGGCGGTGGAGATCTCCGCGGGCGCCGGACACCTGGTGGCGTTCGGCATGCAGACGCCGCTGGATGGTCCGAGGGCGCGGCAGGAGGGCGTGAGCGCGGTGGAGGCCGCGGGCGGGGTCAGCGTGCTGGCGCACCCGGTCCAGAAGAAGAACCCGTGGAGGGACGCCGAGGGAGCACGGCGAGCCAGGGGCTTCGAGCTGTACTCGGCGGACACGTTCTTCCGGGAGGCACTCCGCAGCCCGTTCTCGAGGCTGATCCCTGCGGTGGGGGCGTACTTCGGCAACCCCGTGCACGGGGTGATGCTGCTGGTGACGCCGCAGCCCGAGAGCACGGAGCGGCTGCTCGAACTCACCCGCGAACGGTCTCGGCTGGCGCTGTGCTCGCATGACGCGCACGGGTGGCCGCGCTACGAGGACGTCTTCCGCTCCCTGGCCATGTACCTGCCACCGGCGGCGCTCTCCGAACCGCTGTCGACGGACCCTCGGACGGCGCAGACCCAGGTCATGCGAGCGCTGGCGGGTGGGCAGGCCCTCTGCGCCTTCCGAGCGCTGGGAGACCCCACGGGCTTCGCGCTCGAGGGACCACTGACGGAGCAGCGGGAGGCGAGGGTCGGAGATGTGCTGACAGTGCGCCTGCCGCCGCACCCACCTGGGAGCGTCCGAGTGGAAGTCTGGGGAGCGGGCCGGCTGCGACCGGATGGGACGTCCATCGAGCTGGTGGAGGAGGGAGCGGTGCAACTCGAGGTGTGGGTGCTGGCGCCTGGGAGGCTCTTCGGCTCGGAGTGGAGGCCCTGGATCGTCCCGAGTCCGGTACGTGTGCTGCCGCGAGGCTCGGGCATCTGATAGAGGACGCGGCGCGCCCATGCGCCTCCTGTACATCCTCGCCAGCTATGTGCTCTTCGCGGTCCTGTTCCCGGTGCTCTCGGTGTACCGGAAGACACGGCATGGGCTGATGCAGCGGCTGGGCTTCTACGCGCCGGAAACGTTGCCGCAGGGCTCGGGCCCGATGCTCTGGCTCCACGGAGCGAGCGCGGGGGACCTGCTGGCGCTCTCGCCGATGTTCGGGCCGCTGCGGGAGCGCTTTCCGGGCTGTCGGATCCTGCTCTCCACGACGACGAACACCGGCTATCTGATGGCGAGGGACCGGCTGGCGAAGCAGATCGATGGAGTGGTGTACGCGCCGTACGATCTCTGGGGAGCCACGAGGAGGGCGGCGCGGGCCATCCGTCCGGACCTGCTGGTGCTGGAGTACACGGAGATCTGGCCCAACCTGATCCGGGCGGCGAAGCGGAGCGGAGCCCGGGTGGTGATGACCAACGGGCGCTTCTCGCCGAAGAACGAGGGGAAGTACCGGCTGTTCTTCTCGCTGATCGGCAACCCGCTGAGAGACCTGGACCTGTTCCTGATGCGTCAGGAGGAGGAGGCCGAGCGGGCTCGGAACCTGGGAGCGCCGAGCGAGCGGGTGTGGGTGACGGGCAACACGAAGTTCGACGCGCTCGCGGTGGCGCCCGCGAAGGAGGACGAGGCGCTGCGGCGCGCGCTGGGGCTGGCGGAAGGCGCGCGGGTGCTGATGGCGGGCAGCACGCACGAAGGGGAGGAGGAGCACCTCCTGGCGGTGTACCGGCGGCTGCTGCCGACCTACCCGGATCTGCGGTTGGTGATCGCGCCGAGGTACATCGACCGAGCGGGGCGCATCGCGGCGCTGGCGAGGGAAGCAGGGCTGACGGTGGGGCTGCGCTCGCAGGAGAGCCGGGAGGGCGGGCAGGTGGTGGTGCTCGATACGATCGGTGAGCTGGCGCGAGCGTACCGGCTGGCGACGCTGGTGTTCGTGGGCGGGTCGTTCACGAAGCGGGGAGGGCAGAACATCCTGGAGCCTGCGGGGCAGGGGAAGCCGGTGCTCTTCGGGCCGCACATGGACAACTTCCGGGACAGCGTGCAGGTGCTGGAGGGGCGAGGAGGCATCCAGGTGAAGGATGCGGAGGAACTCTTCCAGAAGGTCTCGGAGCTGCTGGCACAGCCGGATCGGCTCGGGGCGCTGGGGGAGCAGGCACGGGAAGTGGTGAGCCAGATCTCGGGAGCAAGTCGGCGCAACGCGGAGCACATGGCAAAGCTCTTCGAGCACGCGCGGGAGCGGAGCGCGAAGTGAGCTCTGGCCTGGTGAGAGCAGAGCCGCCAGACGCGCCCACGGCAGTGGAGCGGCTCTTCTATCCATCCGAGCCTGAGTCCTGGAATCGGCGCCTGTTGCTGGCACCTGTGACGGCACTGTCCTGGGGTTACGGGCTGGGAGTCCGGCTCCGGGGAGCGCTCTACGACGCGCAGGTGCTGAGCGGAGAGCTGGTGGAGGGGCTCCGTGTCATCTCGGTAGGCAACCTGAACGTGGGAGGCACGGGGAAGACACCGGCGGTGCTGCACCTGGCGGGGATGCTGGTGCGCGCGGGCCGCAAGGTGGGAATCCTGACGAGAGGCTACGGACGCCAGTCGACAGAACCTCTCACCTTCACGGGCACGGAGCCACTCCCCTCCGTCGAGCAAGCGGGTGATGAACCCCTCCTGCTGGCACGTCGCTGCCCGGAGGCCCGGGTGCTGGTGGGGGCGGATCGACGCGAGCTGGCAAGGCGAGCCCGAGACGAGTTCGGACTCGAAGTGGTGCTGCTGGACGATGGTTTCCAGCACCGGCGTCTGGCGCGGGACGAGGACGTGGTGGTGGTGGACGAGGCGGCGGGTTTCGGGAACGGCAGGATGCTGCCGAGAGGCCCCTTGCGAGAGCCGCTCTCCGCGCTGCGAAGGGCCACGCTCTTCTGGGTGCGGAGCGCGAGTGCCCCTGGCCCGCGGCTTCCTCCTCTCCCGGGCCCTCAGGTCCGGACGCGCTACGAGCCCACGGCCTGGGTGGATCCCTCGGGAGCGCAGCATCCACCGGAGGCGCTGACAGGGGTGCCCGTGGTGGCCATGGCGGGGCTGGCCCGTCCGGGGAACTTCCTGCGGACGCTGAGACAGCTCGGAGCGGTCATCCAGGACGCGGCCCTCTACCCGGATCACCATCGGTTCACGGCGAGCGAGCTCCGGGACGTCGAGGCACGGGCCGCGAGGCACGGAGCGAGGGTGGTGACGACGGAGAAGGACGCGGTGCGTCTGCCCCGGGAGTTCGAGGCCTGGACGGTTCGGCTGGGCGTGGAAGTGCTGGAGGGGGAGGACCTGCTGCGCAAGGCGTTGGGCCTGCTCTGAGCGCGAACAGTGCCCCGGCCGACTTGAGGGGCGCGGGAGGCTATGGGACAAAGCGCCCGCCATGTCCGCCGCCTCGACCGCCCGTGCGTTTCGCGCACTGCCCCAGCTCCCACAGACCTTCGCGCGCCGGAGGGTGCTGCTGGTCGGGGATCTCGTTGCCGACCACTACATCTACGGGCAGACGGATCGGGTGAGCCGCGAGGCGCCGGTGCTCATCGTCCGGTACGAGTCCTCGGAGGTGAAGCTGGGCGGAGGTGCGAACGTCGCGGCGAACATCCGAGCACTCTCGGGACAGGTGACCGCGGTAGGAGTGCTGGGAGCCGACGAGATGGGGCGAGCGCTGCGCCAGCAATTCGACGCTGCGGGCATCCGCCTGAGCGCGGCCAGCGCGAAGGGAATCGAAACAGAAACGAAGACGCGCATCCTGGCCGGTGGAATCAACACCACGCGGCAGCAGATGCTCCGGGTGGATCGAGGGCAGAGAGGACCGCTCCCGCCGCGCGTGCGCAAGATGCTCGCCCGGCATGTCGAGGAGGCTGCGAAGGATGCTGACGCGGTGGTGGTCTCCGACTACGGCGCGGGAGTGGTGGGGGACGAGGTGCGCGAGGTGCTGCGGAAGCTGGCGGGGGATGGGCTGCCGGTCTGCGTGGACAGCCGCTACGCGCTGGCCTCCTTCTCGGGAGTGACGGTGTGCAAGCCCAACGAGCCCGAGCTGGAGGTCCTCTCGGGACGGCCGGTGCGCAGCGAGGCGGATCTGATGGAGGCGGGGCACGCGGCGGTGAAGCGGCTCGGTTGCCGCGCGCTGCTGGTGACGAGGGGGCGGCACGGGATGGTGCTCTTCGACGCGGAAGGCGGGGTGGACAGTATCCCGGTGCACGGAGCGAAGGAGGCGGTGGACGTCACGGGGGCGGGAGACACGGTGATCGCGACCTTCTCGCTGGCGCTGGCGGCGGGGGGCACGTTTGGAGAGGCCGCGCGGCTGGCGAACGTGGCGGGAGCGCTGGTGGTGCAGAAGCAGGGGACGGCCACGGTGTCCCGGGAAGAGCTTCTCGGCGAGCTGCGGAGCGCACGATGAACACGCTGGACAAGATTCGGACGTTGGCCCAGGTCGCGGAGGAGCGCGAGCGGTGGCGCGCGGAGGGGCGCACGGTGGCCCTGGCCAACGGCATCTTCGATCTGCTGCACGTGGGGCACGTGCGGTACCTGCAGGGGGCGAGAGCGCTCGCGGACGTGCTGGTGGTGGCGGTGAACTCGGATGCCTCCACGCGGGCATACAAGGGGCCTGGGCGGCCCTACATCCCGGAGGCGGAGCGGGCGGAGCTGGTCGCGGCGCTCGAGTGCACGGACCGGGTGCTCCTCTTCGACGAATCGAACGTGAGGAGCGTCATCCGGGCGCTCAAGCCGGATCTGCACGTGAAGGGCACGGACTACACGCCGGACTCCATTCCCGAGGCGGACGAGGTGAGGGCCTACGGCGGGCGCACCGCGGTCGCGGGGGATCCGAAGAACCACAGCACCACGGAGATTGCCCGGCGCACGGGTCGCGAGGGCGGGAAAGGCTAGGACGCCCGTGACGCTGAGCGAGCAGGTGAAGGCGGTGCTGGCGTGCCCGGTGTGCAAGGGCCCGCTGGAGCTTCACGAAGACCGGAGCGAAGTCTGGTGCCTCCGGTGTCGGCTTGCCTGGCCCATCCGGGAAGACGTGCCGGACCTGGTCCCGGGAAGCTCACGTCCGCTGAGACACTGACGGAGCTTCGGCGAGGTGGGTGGCGAAGGAGCGGACTTCCTCGAAGACACGCTCCTCCAGGCCGGTGCCGGCCGCGACCACGGGAGTGAGGTCCACCATGCGGTGCGGCGGCTGGGGGTGTCCCCATCGCTCCATGTCGATACGGAGGAAGAGCCCCAGGGTGGGAGCGCCCACGGCCACCGAGAGGTGCATCGGGCCGGTGTTGTTGGTGACGGTGAGCCGAGCGGCACGCATGAGGGCCGCGAGCTCATCCAGGTTGGTGCGAGGGGCCATGCGTGCCCCTGGAGCGCCTTGCACGACGGTCTGAGCCAGGGCCTCCTCGCCGGGACCCCAGGTGACGATGGGCACCCTCCCGACGGAGAGCAGCGCCCGTGCGGCCGCGGCAAAGGCCTCCGGAGGGATGCGGCGCCAGCCCAGGCGTCCACCCGGATTGATGACGGCACAAGGCCCGCTGGCCTCGCGCCGCAGATACTCGCGGAAGCCGTCAGTGATGTTCGGCTCGCGGAACGACAGGGTCTCGATGATGCCGCCCCGCGTCAGGGGAGTGAGCAGGTGGGCGCGCTGGGACGCCTCACGGCGGGTATCGGGACGAGCGGGAACCGACAGGGAGTGAAGGAGGTGGACAGGCCACACCCGAGGGCCAATGACCACCGCGTTGGGCCCGACGAGCCGGGAGATCAGGGCGGAGGTGACGGAAGGAGTATCCCAGTTGGCGCAATCCACCACCGTGTCATAGCCCTCGCGACGCAGGGCCCGGATGCCAGGCGCGAGCGGCCCCATCCACAGCCGCCGGCGGTCGAAGGCAAGGACGGCGTCCGCGTCGGGATGCCCGGCGAGAGCGCGAGCGACCTTGGAGTGCACGAGGACATGCACCTGGGGGACGGGACTGGGCAGGGCCTTCAAGGTCCGGAGCAGAGGGGTGGTGAGGAGCGCCTCGCCCACGCGGTTGTCGGGCCGGACGAGGAGGATCTTCCTGGGGGTGGGGAGCACCGCATCGGCGGGACGTCTGCGTCCGGGCCGCCAGAGGAGGAGGGAGGCCACGAGTGCCAGCAGGAGCTTGGCCCACAACTCGAGCCGCTTGTACCAGGGCATGGGGGGGCGCACCTTACCAGAGGGGAAGCGAGCAGGCGGCTTGACCTGATGACGAAAAGCCCCTACCAACCGGGCAATGCTCAAGAGCATGACGGGATTCGGAGCCGGACGTGCGCGCGTCGGAGACGAGGAGTTCTCCGTCGAACTGCGCTCGCTCAACCACAAGTTCTGCGAGGTGAAGGCTCGACTCCCCAGGGAGCTGTCCACGCTGGAGCCCGTTCTGACGAAGCAGGTGAAGGACCGGCTCGCCCGCGGCTCGGTGGAACTGCACGTGAGGCGGCAGACGGCCACGGCGTCAGGGACGGTACCCATGGTGGACGTGGCCCTCGCCCGTGAGTACGCGCGAGCCTTTCGCGAGCTGGCGGAGGCGCTGGGCGCTCCCGCCGACATCTCCTGGGCGCAGGTCGCCACGCAGCCGGGGGTGGTGAAGCTCGAGGAGAAGGGAATCGATCTGGAGTCGGCCACCCAGGCCGTCCATGGGGCGCTGGAGCAGGCGCTCACCGCCCTGGAGCAGATGCGCCAGGTGGAAGGCGAGGCCATCTGGGCGGATCTGGACGCTCGCCTGAAGCTCATCGAGGGGTGGAGCCGGGAGGTGGCGGCGCTCGCGCCCAAGGCCGTGGAGGACTACCGGCAGCGCCTCTCGGAGCGTGTGGCCGAGCTCGCCCGAGGCGTCGCGGTGGATCCGCAGCGGCTGGCGCAGGAGGTGGCCATGTTCGCGGAGCGCACGGACATCGCCGAGGAGGTGACGCGGCTGGCGAGCCACCTCGAGCAGTTCCGAGCCCTCATGGCGAGCAGCGAGCCTGCTGGCCGCCGAATGGATTTTCTCGTCCAGGAGATGCACCGCGAGGTGAACACGACGGGCTCCAAGAGCCAGCACGCGGAGAGCTCCGCGCGCGTGGTCTCGATGAAGGCCGAGGTCGAGCGCATCCGCGAACAGGTGCAGAACGTCGAATGACCGAGCCCACCCTCCATCCAGGTCTGCTGCTCGTCCTCTCCGCGCCATCGGGCGCGGGGAAGACGTCGTTGGCCCACCGGCTGCTCAAGGAGCTGCCGGGCACCATCTTCTCGGTGAGCATCACCACGCGAAGGCCGCGTGGGAAGGAGCAGGACGGCGTCGACTACCACTTCGTGGACGTCGCCACCTTCCAGCAGAAGATCGAGCGCGGCGAGTTCGTCGAGTGGGCCGAGGTCCACGGCCACTTCTATGGAAGTCCGCAGTCGGTGGTGGAAGAGGCCCGGGCCCGCCGAGGCGTGGCCGTCTTCGACATCGACGTTCAGGGCGGGCAGGCAATCAAGCGCAAGCACCCTGACGCGGTGCTCGTGTTCGTGCTGCCTCCGTCCATGGAGGAGCTCGAGCGGCGCCTGCGTGATCGAAAGACGGACTCGGACGAGACGATCCGCCGGCGCATGCTGGCCGCCCGCTCGGAGATCGAGCGAGGGATCGCGTCCTACGACTACATCGTGGTGAACGATGATTTCGAGCGCGCCTTCCACGAGCTCCGCTCGGTGGTGGTGGCGGAGCGCTGCCGGAGGGGGAGGGTGGACCTCTCCATGATGAAGCTGGAGAAGCTCCCGGCGGATCCGGCCCGTTGAGAAGAGCGGGAAATAGGAGACTTGGGGTCCAGAGTTTCCCTACACACCAGGGGCTGGCAGCAACGGACTCCTGAGAACACGATGGCCTACTAGGTACTTGCGTTGATCGGGCAGTTGGTGGATAAGCCGAATACTTCGCGGGTTTGAGCGGTTCCTCCGATCAGACCTCGAAGAGCAGGACCCCGAGTTCGGGGGGAGGAAGTCGGCGGGCGGTGGCGTGGTGGATGGGTGATTCTGCTTCACGGGAAGCAGGGCCGGTGTCGGATCCTGAGCGGTAGAATGAAGCCGCGAAACAGGGTGTTGACACAGAACGCGGCAACGAAGTAGAAGCCGCGCCCCCTCGACAGGACAGCGAAGCGGAAGTGACGCTGTCCGGAAGAAATCGAGGCCCCAAAAAATTGAATAAGTCACCGGTTGACGGCGGCAGCGGCAAAGAGGTAGAAGCCGCGCCCCTCCGGACGAAAGAAGGGA
>NZ_JAHXBG010000037.1 GCF_020103725.1 Hyalangium gracile
TACCGGGCGGCCACGCACAACAAGGGCGTGATGAACGGCATCGACTCGGTGGCGATCGCCACGGGGCAGGACTGGCGTGCCATCGAGGCGGGAGCGCACGCCTTCGCGTGCCGCAAGGGCCGGTACCGGCCGCTATCCACCTGGAGCCTGGAGGAGGGGCACCTGGTGGGGCGCATCGAGCTGCCCATGGCGCTGGGCACGGTGGGCGGGCCCATCAAGGTGCACCCCGGCGTGCAGGTGGCGCTGAAGCTGATGCGGGTGAGCTCGGCGCGCGAGCTGTCGATGGTGATCGCCGCGGTGGGGCTGGCGCAGAACTTCGCGGCGCTGCGAGCGCTGGGCAGCGTGGGCATCCAGAAGGGCCACATGGCGCTGCACGCGCGGTGCGTGGCTGTGACGGCGGGGGCTCGGGGAGAGCTGGTGGAGCGCATCGCCAACGAGCTGGTGAAGGTGGGCCACGTGAAGGTGGAGAAGGCTCGAGAGATCATCGCCGCGCTGGCCGCGGAGGAGGGCGCACAGGCTCCGGCGGCGGCCAACCAGGCATAGCCGCAGGCCACTACACGGGCCTGAGACTGCCCCAGTTCAAGGTGCGCTCCCCTGCGCCCTCCGTGCCACAGGGTAGATGGCACGGAGGTTGAGCCTGTAGTGATAGACGGCGAGGTGATACTCGCCGGCAATCAGGATGAACGCATGGCCTGGGAGCTCAGGCTGGCTGTCGAGCCACGCTTCCGCATCCGTTTGAGAGCTGAAAGCAGCCACCGGAGCGGGAAGCCCCTCACGTGTCATGTCCTCGAGGTAGTGCTCGAGAGCGCCTGAATTGGGAAGGAGTTTGCGGACCCCCGTCTCGCGGACATAGATGACGCGGTGATACTCGTTGCCGACCAACACCTGAGCTCCCAAGGGGGGCCTGGGATGCGTCTTCAGCCATGCGTCCGCCTCATCCAATGTCTTGAAGGCGGCAATCACCAGGGGCGGTGCATTGGCATCGAGGCTCTTTCGATAGTCCTCGAAGTCATAGGACTGGCCGCTGGCGGCGATGAACCTGATCGCATCAATGGCGACCAGGAGCTTCTCCTTCTTCTCTGGAGAGACCTCGTCTTCCCGCAGCTGCCCGAGCAACCCCTCTACGTCGAGGCAGAGGTTCACGATGCTCATTGCGACACCACGATGGTGCAGGGGGGAAGAGCCACCCCGGATGAGGCCAGGATCACGGCTGGCGCAAGGACGACGAGCCCGGCTCCAGCCGAGACCACGACAAAAGCGACACCTGCGATGACGACTACACTGCCCACCAGCAGCGACTTGCGGTGACGCTTCAACCAATCCACCGCGGCGTCAATCGCCGTGAACTCTCGCGGTCGCAACTCTTGTAGCTCCAAACAGTCGAGATAGGGCTGCATGCAGCGACGGTTACAGTACTCTTCCTTTCCTCCCTTGCCGCGCCCGCCGGACGTCATATGGCCGAACCCTCGAGGAAGGGGACGGCTCATACACTCCCGCATGCACTCTCGGAGTTCCTCGTCGCAATCTCGCTGATGGCTCATGGCGAGCACGATGGTCCCCGTGGATGGCGACAAGCAGCCCATGGCTGGGGTGGCTTGCGAGAGTTCGACATCCTCAGCGCGCTGCCACGTGTGGTCCACACGGCCATCGGGCATCTCGCGGATGAGCAGCACGAAGCCAGAGAGCTCTGCGACGTCAGGAGGCGCGATGTAGCGCGTAGGGCTGCAGGAAGCGAGCAGGACGCCAAGCACCGAGGCGACGAGCCCCTCCGAGGACAGGTGAAGCCGCATGCTCGGCCTTCTACTACGAAACCTGCCCTGCGCTTGCCTGATGGGGAAGGGCGCGGAGCCGGCGTGCGGGCCTCTGTCTTCGTGCGCGCGGGCTCATGGAACCGGGCAGGCGCCCCTATCGCCCGTGCGGGCAGGGGGCGAGCCTTGAGCGCTTCAGCTCGCCGGGTCCACCGCACCCGGCGCGGGCGGCTCCAGCTCACGGGCGGCGCCGACCGAGCGCCACCACGGCTCCACGGTCTCCACGCGAGACGGCACCACCGGCGCTCCGAGCCTGGGCATCACCAGGGGCACCCGCTGCTCCCGTCCGAGCCGGAGGAGCACCTCGGCCGGCTCGTCCCACGCGTGGATGGCGAGGTTGAAGGTGCCCCAGTGCACTGGCAGGAGCGCCCCGCCGCCGAGCAACTCCAGCGCCTTGAGCGCGTTCTCCGGCCCCAGGTGGATGTCGCCCCACGCCGGGTGGTACGCGCCGACTTCCAGCATGACGAGATCGAAGGGCCCGAGCCTCTGACGGATGGCGGCGTACTCCGGCGTCAGGCCCGTGTCGCCGCTGAAGAAGACCTTGTGCCTCGGGGTCTCGATGACGAACGAGGACCAGAGCGTGCGGTTGCGATCTCCGAGTCCCCGGCCGGAGAAGTGCTGAGAGGGCGCGGCGGTGATGCGCAGCTCTCCGCGGGGGAGCATGGCGGACTCCCACCAGTCCAGCTCGGTGATGCGCTCGGCAGGCACGCCCCACGCCTCCAGGTGCGCGCCCACGCCGAGCGACGTGTAGAAGGGCACGCTCGTGCGCGCCAGCTGCAGGATGGTGGGGTGGTCGAGGTGATCGTAGTGGTCGTGCGAGACGATGACGGCGTCCAGCGGAGGCAGCTGCGCAATCGTCACCGGCACGGGATGGAACCGCTTGGGCCCCGCGAAGGCCCAGGGAGAGGCGCGCTCGCCCCACACGGGGTCCGTGAGCACGCGCAGCCCGTCTATCTCGAGCAGCACCGTGGAGTGGCCGAGCCACGTGGCGCGCAGCCCCGTGTCCAGCGGACGGGCCCACGTCTCCAGCGGGCTCTCATACGGCAGGGGGGCAGGGGGCGTCCGACGCTGACCGCCCAGGAAGAACTCGCTCATCGTCGAGAACGTGGTGCCGGGCTTGAAGCCGGGCGTCACCGTCGCGGTGTTGTGGAAGACGCCCTCCCGGAAAAGGGACGAGGCGCGCACGCGCTCGAGACGGAGGCCTTGAGCCTTTCCACCGAAGACGGAACCCTTGGGCATGCCGACCGGTTTAACGCCCCAAGGCCCCGCGCGCCACCAGGCCGTTTCCAGGCCGCTGAGATGGAGTCGGCACCTGGCGCGCTACGGGGCGGCGTGGCAGGCACGGAACCGAGCATCCAGAGTGAGAGGGCGGTGGGGCCACGGTATGCACTACACGGACTCTGGGACTGCCCCAGCCGTGAGGTGCTCTGCCTCCCGAAGAATCACCTCGCGCATGCTCGTCGGCGCACGCCCGAGCAACTTCTGCAGCGTCGGATCGACGGCCGTGAACTCGCCATTGCGGCTCGCGCGGTAGAGGCCGAGCGAGATGGCGATCCTGGGGGCGGGCATGCCGAGCGCAGTGAGCTTCGCGCGCAGCTCGTCCTCCGACACGGTGCTTCGGCGGATGGGCCGCCCGAGGAGGCTCGACGCGATGTCGCACAGCGCTCCGAAGTCGAGCGCCTGCGCGGCCGTGAGCGGCGGCGTCGGGCCGTCGAACTGACCCTCGTTCGCCAGAATCACCGCGGCTGCCTCCGCGAGGTCGGCGTGCGTGGTCCAGGAGACCTTTCCGTCCGGGGGCGCCTCGAAGACTCCCATCCGCAGGGCCTGTCCCAGCAGGAACATCGCACTGGCGGCGTAGAAGCCGTTGCGAAGCGCGGTCCACGCCAGACCGGACTCGCCCAGCATCTGCTCCGTCGCCGCATGGTCGAGCATCGGGGGAAACGCCGATGAACGGCTCGCGGCCATGTGGCTCGTGTAGACGATGCGGCGCGCTCCAGCAGCCCGAGCTGCGTCGATGGCGGCGCGATGCTGGGCCAGGGGATCGCCGCCAGTCGCAGCCGCATTCGACGAGACGATCAGGACCTGGGACGCGCCCTCGAAGGCATGCGCCAGACTCTTCGAATCCGTGAAGTCGCCTTGGCGCACTCGGACGCCGCGTGCCGCCAACTCCCGAGCCTTCTGCACGTCTCGGACACTGACGGCGACCCGGTCCACCGGGACGCGGGTGACGAGTTTCTCCACGATGAGACGGCCCAGCTGCCCTGTGGCTCCGGTCACGACGATCATTGAACGCCCTCCCGATAACGGTGGAAACGAAATTCTGTTACCACTGATAGCAGAAGGCCATTAACGCCGCTACCAATTCGCCGTTAGCGCCGATTCGGTGGTCGCGTGCTACCTTCGGCTCCATGGACGACCGCAAGAAGTCCGCCGCGGAAGACGCCGAGGGCCCGGATGTGCGCGCGCGCATCATCGCGGCCGCCGCGGAGCTCATCTCCGCCGGAGGGCCCGATGCCGCGACCACGCGGGCGGTGGCCGCCGCCGCCGGAGTGCAGGCGCCGACCATCTACCGGCTCTTCGGCGACAAGCGAGGCCTCCTCACGGCCGTCATCGAGCACGTGATGAAGAGCTACGTGTCGAAGAAGGCCGCGCGCAAGCCGCACCCCGATCCGCTTCAGGACTTGCGTGATGGCTGGGACACCCACGTCGCGTTCGGCCTGAGCCATCCAGGGCTGTTCGCGATCATGAGCAGCGAGCTGCATCCAGCCTCGCAGGCGCCTGCTGTCGGCGACGGGGAGGATGTTCTGCGGCGGCGCATCCGGAAGATTGCGCTCGCGGGCCGGCTGCGGGTCAGTGAAGAGCGGGCGCTCGGCCTCGTGAGGGCGATGGGCACCGGGGCGGTGCTCACGCTCCTACGCCAGCCCGAAGGGGAGCGCGACCTCGGACTCGCCGATGCCGCGCGCGAGGCGGTCATGGCGGCGATCACGAGCGAGGCGGCGACACCGGCGAACACGGATGTCCGCGCACTGGCTGCGGCGCTGCGTGCCTCCATGGACCGGATCAATGTCCTCACCCCAGGAGAGAGCATGCTGTTGAGCGAACTGCTCCAGCGCATCGCGGACGTCGAGTGAGCTCGCGCTAGCCCCGGGCTTGCGCCGCAGGGGGTAGAGCTGGAAGCACCTCACGTGACGCGGGAGCGCCTGGACCTCCCGTACCTGCCCGCAGCGAGTGAAGTTCACCCGCACGGGCGCGGACCCGTTACACGACGCGTAGTCCTTGCCCGGGAATGCGTAGTCCGGGCTTCGGTTTCGTGGAGTCCACCCGACGATAGGGGAGGTGAGTGCGCCGGCTCGCCTTTTCAGTGGTACGCCCCCAGATCTTCCCGGCATGCAGGCGCCGCCGGCCCTTCGCGGGAAGATTTTCAAAGCCCTTCGTTCCGCTCTCCGCAGGACCCAGCGTTCCACTCATCCCAGGAGAGCACACCGTGACCAGAAAATTCCTGTTGTTGGGCATTGCCGCACCGCTTTGCATGACAGCCGCCGTGGGCTGTGCGCCCGAACCCGGGCAGGAGGAGCGCCCGGGCCCGATGGAAACGGCCCGCCAGTCGCTGGTCCTGACGGGACAGAAGTTCGTGGTCAATTCCGTCATGAATGGCGACGATGAGCGCTGCCGCGTGCCTTCGAGCCTGCTGGGGGCGGGAAACTTCCAGGCCAACCAGCAGCTTCTGATCCGGCGTGGCACCACGCTGCGCGGACTCTGCACCGTCGATGTCGTCGCCAGTACCTCGGGAGACTTCGAGATGAGCTCGGCGGGGTTCTTGAACCGCGTCCGGATCTTCGGCGACCCGAGCCTCACCGCGACGGGCAGCACGGTCGAGGTGGCCAATGAGTATGCGGCCGGGACCGCCCCGGGTATCGCCGAGCCGGCGACCTCGCTCACGGATGCCAATACCAACTCGGCCGGGAAGGTGAAGGAATACACGGCCCGCGCCACGGGCGCACAGGTTGCCTACGCCGTCCCGCACCCTTTCGAGAAATACACCTTCGAGCAAGCCGAGCTCATTCACAACGCCGACCCGGTGCGCAACGCCATCTGGGCCCTGGGAATCGACAACAACGTCTCGGGAAGCCTCAGCCGGTATCACATCACCTCCGCGGAGATCAGCGCGGACAGCTTCCCGGGGCTCGGAAGCTTCGTCAGCAACAAGATCACCAACGCGGTGTCCTTCCACGGAGAGCTGAGCTGCACCACCAGCGAGGTCCGGGTCGGCGGGGCCATCGAGCCAGCCTTCCGTCAGGGCGTGGCGGAGATCATCCGCGAGGAGCTGAATGACCCCACCCTGCGGGTGCACTGGAAGTCGGGCATCTGCTTCGATGGCACCGCGCCTGCCAACTTCGTCAACGCCATGAGCATCGCCGGCCGCGGCTTGCAGCTCGAGCAGGACAGCACGCAGATTCTGGGCAACGCCACGCGTCGGGACCAGGTCGCCGCCGCCACGAAGTCCGTGTTCGACTGCCTGATCGACGGCGCGGACAACTCGCCCACGAGCACTCCGAGCACCCCCTGGTCCGTCAGCTCCGGCACGGCCAACTACGCCACCTCGGGAGTCTGCGAGCGGTACATCGCCGAGATTGAGGTTCCCAACGTGCCAGGGGGCCACACGCTCTCCGCGGGCGCCGCCACGTGTGTCGATGAACACACCGCGCACGTCGATTACTACCGCTGGACCGGGGTGGGGTACTGGGTGCGCATCGGCGGCGGCAACATCACCTACGTGGATGATGGCACCACCTGCAGCGCCCAGCTCTCGACGGAGACCGACTACACCTATCTCCAGCCGACGGGCGTGGGCAGTGGTTCGAGCGGAACCACCCGGCTGCGGGCCGTCGTCCGGGCCTCGGATGCGAGTGGCGCGGCCGTCCCCGCCTTCTTCTCGGTGCAATAGGAGCACTCCTTCCGATACTCCCGAGGAGCCCGGCAAGAAGCAGTGCGCTAGTCCACTTCGGCAGCGCCTTGGGGGAAACCAGAGCATTCCGAAAACGGCGTCTCCTCGGTTGCCACCTCGCTTATCCTCGTGAGACTCGCTGTTGTCCTCGAGGAGCTGCCGTGATCAAGCACATTGCCACCATCATCATCGTCGTCGCGTTCGGACTCGCAGCGCCTGCGCCTGCGACACCTGCGCCAGGCACCGGGAGCGCCCCGGCGCCCACGGCGCAGCTCACGGGCGCGTGGGGCTTCAGCACCGGCGGCGCGATGGGCCCTGGCCAGTTCGCGGCCTGGCTCAGCGACCGCCGCGAGTACACGTTCGACGGCAAGGGGAACTACACTTTCATGCGGCGCCACAACGTGGATCGCGACCCCGACACGTCGATCATCCGCGAGCGCGGCACGTACACGCTCGTTGGCGACGTGCTGACGCTGACACCGGCCAAGAGCGAGCGCGAGATCTGGAGCAAGGTGAAGACCGGCGCCACGGCTGGCGCGTACGACAAGCTCTTGCGCCGCGAGCAGGTCGCGCTCGAGAAGACCGAGTACCGCGTGTCATTCACGTTGTACCTCGACACGCAGGTCCAGAACCTGATGCTGACGCCGAGCGCGGCGACGCAGCGCGACGGCAACTTCAACGCGACGACGCAGTACCGGCTGTTCCGGCCCGACGGTAAGTACTACACGGCCATCCCGCCGCCCCCCTGAGCTGGCCGGCGAGTGTGGCCTGACTGCTCGTGGGGAGCCTCGAGAGCGCTCACCGGTGCCTTCCACTGGTGGGACATCGGTGCTTACGGTCACGTCGGTGCCGACCTCAACAAGCGCATCCAGACCGTGGGCCGGAGCTTCGGCTACACCGGCCCCATCGATGGTGTGCCCGGGCCGAATACCTACACGGCCGAGCACAAGATCTGCGGCTACGCGGTGAACCGCGCCTTCTAGCCCGACACCGACCCACGGCTCGCGCGTACTGTCTCAGGACGCGTCGTGCGCGTCCCGGGAGGAGAAGCCCCAGGTCGATGGCCCTCTCGCCCATGAGCCAGGTCGAAGCGCTCTCGATGGACCTCGTGGCGCGACGTCTGTCCAGCTGGCACCGTGTCGTCGTCGCATCGCCTCGCTCCGCCTGATGCTCACGCACCGCCTCGCTTCCGCATGGCCTTGAGCGCCATGCGGTCGACCAGGCCCGGGACGAGGAGCTTGAGGTACACGCCGATTCGGGCCTTGGCCGTCATCAGCACCTCGCGGTCACGCTGGTCGATGGCGCGGAGGATCCGCTCCGCGCAGGTGTGCGCGTCCATCGCGTCGCTGACCGAGTCCCTCGTGGCGCGCGGCTGGCCGTCGGAGCCCAGCGCCCGTACGCCGATGTCGGTGGAGACGTACCCCGGGGACACCACGAGCACGTCCACGCCCGTGTCCAGCAGCTCGACGCGCAGCGAGTCGAAGAAGCCCTGCAGGGCGTGCTTGCTCGCGACGTACCCGGTGCGCTCCGGCACCGCGAGCTTCCCCTGGACCGAGGAGATGGCCACCAGCAGTCCCTTGCGCGCCTTGATGTGGGGCAGGGCCGCGTGGGTGCAGTACACGGCACCCAGGTAGTTCACGCGCATGAGTCGGTCGAAGAGCGACACGTCGCGGATGTCCTCGAAGCGGCTGCGCATGGAGATGCCCGCGTTGTTCACGAGCATGTCGATGCCTCCGAAGGCTTCCACCGCGCGCTCGACCATGCGCCGGCATGCCTCGGGCTCGGCGACGTCCGTCGGCACGCCGAGCGCTCGCCCTCCCGCCTTCTCGCACCGCGCCGTCACCCGGGCCAGTGCCTCCTCGCTCCGCGCCGCCAGCACCAGGTTCGCTCCTCGCGCGGCGAGCGAGACGGCCAGCTCCTCGCCGATCCCGGAGGAGGCCCCCGTGATGATGACGGTCTTCCCTTGCATCGTGGACATGCGGCCCTTCTTGGCCGCGCGGCAACATCACCGTCAACCCCGGACTGCGCTCATGACGGCTCGGGGCTCAACACGTCGCTCCGCTTGGTCAACATGATGAAAGTGCCATGGGACAACCCGTCAGGAGACCTACCGCTAAGGAGGGCCCCTCTGGGCGCGTTCTCAGCCAACTGGTATGCCTGTCATACCAGTTCGGTTCATGGCTGCCGCCCGCGGGGCGGCCCGTTCAACCAGACCGGTAGGGGACGCCGAGGGTCGGCCACGTTTGAGTGGTGGTGACAAGGCCCTCCAGGAACTGCACCGCGTTGACGGTGTTGCCCCCCATGGCGGCAGCCACGACCTCGCCACGTTGCCCGGGGTGGTCTCGCGAATGGCGGAGGCGTTGAATCGCGAGCTTGCTCCCTGATGGCGGCGCCTCGAGGCCGTCCCCTGGGCGTGTCCGGGGACACGAGGCAAGCGCGGAAGGTCTCCTGGGCGGACATGGAGTCCCGGCGGGATGTCCGATGCTGTGCGATTAGATCGCTTCCTACCAGTCTACACCTGATGTGGCGCTAGGGTGCGGTGCGTCATGGCTCGCACTCGTTCCGTAGACCAGGCCCTCCGCCGCGACGTCCGCCTCCTGGGGCGGCTGCTCGGAGAGGTCATCATCGAGCAGGAAGGGCAGGCCCTCTTCGATCTGGAGGAGCAGGTCCGTCACCTCGCCATCCAGCGCCGCCGCGGCCCCAAGCCCGGGCGTCGCGCCGCGGCCGGTGAGCTCGCCGCGCTCCTCCAGAAGCTCCCGCTGGAGCAGGCCGAGCCGGTGCTCCGAGCCTTCTCCGTGTACTTCCAGCTCGTCAACCTCGCCGAGCAGCACCACCGCATCCGCCGCTTCCGCGAGCACGCCAGCGATCCCGAGGCCACGCCGCAGCGCGGCTCCCTGGAGGCCGCGTTCCAGACCCTCAAGGACGCCGGTGTCTCCAAGGAGCGGGTGCGCGAGGCCATCAGCGGGCTCAATGTCACCCTGACACTGACCGCGCACCCCACGCAGGCCGCGCGCCGCACGCTGCTCGAGAAGCTCTACCGCATCCAGCGGCTCCTGGAGGACCGGGACCGCTGCACGCTGACGCCTCAAGAGATCGCCGATGATCTCGAGACCATGCGCGAGGAGATCACCGCGCTCTGGCAGTCGGACGAGCTGCGGCGCATGCGCCCCACCGTGGGCGACGAGGTGAAGAACGTCCTCTGGTACGTGGAGGAGGTGCTCGCCGACCAGCTCGCCCGGCTGCCCGAGGTCATCTCCTGGGCCTTCGAGCGCGCCTATGGCGAGCCGCTGGGTCGTGTCCCCTCGCCGGTGCGGCTGCACTCGTGGGTGGGCGGGGACATGGACGGCAACCCGCTCGTGACGCCCGAGGTGCTCGCGGACACGCTGCGCGCCCACCGCGCCCGTGGCCTGCGCATGCTGCTGCACGACGTGGAGGTGCTGGGCGTCGCCCTGTCCCAGTCGGATCGGCACGCGCCCATGCCCAAGGAGCTGCGCGCCTCGCTCGAGGCGGATGAGGCCGAGCTCCCCGAGGTGGCGCAGCGGCAGGGGCCACGCACCGCCGGCGAGCCGTGGCGGCGCAAGCTGCGCTTCATGGAGACGCGCCTCCAGCTCGCGCTCCGGTATGTGGAAGGCGCTCGTGCCGGGCGCGCCGAGCCGATGTCTCCCGCGGCCTACCGGAGCCCCGCGGCCTTCCTGAAGGACTTGGAGCTCATCGAGCGCACGCTCCTCCAGGTGAAGGCGGAGCGCGCGGGCGTCAGGCAGGTGCGGCGGGTGCTGGAGCGCGTCAACGCCATGGGCTTCCACCTCGCCGAGCTGGAGTTCCGAGCCCCGGCCGAGGACGCGATCAGCGCGAGCGCCTCGCTGGATGGAGGCCCCGCTCCGACGGAGGGCGGCGCCCGGCTGCTCGCCGTGCTGGAGCGCGTGCGCGAGGCCCAGGCTGAGTCCGGTGAGGTGGCGTGCCGCACCTTCATCCTCTCCATGGCCAGCACCGCGGAGGACGTGCTGGCGGCGTTCCGGTGCGCCCGGCACGCGGGCCTCTGGGACATGGAGCGCGGCTGCGCCACGGTGGACATCGTCCCGCTGTTCGAGCAGCTCGGCGCGCTGGACGGCGGGCCCCAGGTCCTGCGGACCCTGTTCGCCGATCCCACCTACCGTCGTCACATCCAGGCGCGGGGCGTGCAGGAGGTGATGGTGGGCTACAGCGACTCGGGCAAGGAGGTGGGGCTCCTGGCGGCGGCCGCGGCGCTCCACCGGGCCCAGGTGGCGCTCACCCAGGTGGCGAAGGAGGAGGGGATTCCCCTGCGCCTCTTCCACGGTCGCGGCGAGTCGGTGGCGCGCGGCGGCGGTCCCGCCCAGCAGGCCATCCTCGCGCTGCCTCCCGGCAGCCTCGTCGGCGGGTACAAGGCGACGGAGCAGGGCGAGGCGCTGGACCACAAGTACGCGCGGCCCGAGCTGGCCCGCCGCACGCTGGAGCTGGTGCTGGGCGGCGTGCTGGTGCACGTGATGGACGCGCAGCCGCGGCCCTCCGCCGAGGATGAGACGGTCTTCCGAGAGACGTTCGACACGCTGGCCGAGACGGGGCGGCGCCAGTACCGCGCGCTCGTGTGGGAGGACTCCCGGTTCGTCGAGTTCTTCAATGCCTCCACGCCGCTGGAGGAGATCTCCGCGCTGCCCATCGGCTCGCGCCCCAGCAAGCGCAAGGCGGGAGGGCTCGAGTCCCTGCGCGCCATCCCCTGGGTGTTCGCGTGGACGCAGAACCGCGCCATCCTGCCGGGCTGGTATGGCGTGGGCTCGGCGCTGGAGGCCTTCGCGGCGAAGCCGGAGGGCCTGGCCCTGCTGAAGCGGATGTACCGCGAGTGGCCGTTCTTCCGCACCGTGCTCGACAACGTGACGATGGTGCTCGCCAAGAGCGACATCTCCATCGCCTCGCGCTACGCGAAGCTCGCGCCCGATGCCACGCGCCCGCTGTGGCGCATCATCCGGGCCGAGCACTCGCGCACCCGCCGCTGGGTGAAGCGCATCACCGGCGAGGCGCGGCTGCTGGATCACAACCCCCAGCTCCAGCGCTCCATCGCCCTGCGCAATCCCTACGTGGACCCCATGTCCTTCCTCCAGGTGGAGATGCTGCGGCGCAAGCGCGAGGGCCAGGAGGTGAGCCGGCCCTTGCTCCTCACGCTCAACGGCATCGCCGCCGGCCTGCGGAACACGGGCTGAGCCTCGGCTGGCGCTCCCACTCGCCCCGGCTTCTGACTAGAGCCCGCCCCGGGCTCGGAGCACGCGGACCACCTCTGCGGCCATGACGCTGTGGCCCTGGGCGCTCGGGTGGATGCCGTCCACCTCCAGCCCGTCGATGAAGAGGTGCACGCTCGAGGGCGAGCGCGTCACGGCCTCCAGATCGATGACCTCGGCCAGCGTCTGGCTCCGGATCCACGTGTTGAAGGCGACCCGGTCCCGCTTCACCTGGTCATAGGTGCCGTAGTTCGTCTTCTCCTTGGGCAGCAGCGTGCTCACCCACACCCGGCAGAAGGGCTTCAGCCGGGTGAGCAGCGTCGTCATCCGCGTCTGGAGATCCGCCACGCTCAGGGACGTCAGATCATTGGTGCCCAGCAGCACCAGGCAGTCCGTCGCGCCGGAGACCGCCAGCACCTCTCGGTCCAGGTTCTGCAGCGCGCCCCAGAAGCCCTGGCCGGACACGGCGGCGTTCACCACCGGCACCCGGAGCTGCTGCTCCACCAGCGAGGGCCAGGAGTTCCGCACGTCGTTGTACGTGTCGATGTAGCCCTCGGTGATGCTGTCGCCGATGGCCACGAAGGCGCGGCCGGCGGTGGCCTCGACGTCCACGGTGGCGATGCCGATGGCCTGCTGCGAGGCCTGCCCGCCCAGCGCGTCCACGCGCGTCGAGTACGCTCCGGAGCGCGAGAAGCTGCCGGGGAAGGCGTTGATGGCGCTCACTCCCAGCGCGCCGCTCACCTCGAACGAGATGGCCAGTTCCTCACGGAACCCCACCGGGAACACCACCGGATCCGACGTGACGAGCTTGCGCGAGCTCGCGGAGACCCCCTGCGAGCCATTGAAGGTGAGGGTGACGGGCGCCGAGGCCAGCGCCCCGTTGGCACCCGCGCGCGCCACGGTGGCCTTGTGCAGCGTCAGGCTCCCGTCTCCCGCGCTGAACGTCACGCGCAGCCGCTCGCCGGCCTTGCCCACCGGGACGCGCATGCGGAACGTCGTCAGGCTGCTCACGCTCTTGGACCAGCGCAGCGCCTGGTGGAAGGCGGGCTGGAACACGGGCGCCGGGGTCGGCGCCGGCGGCGGATTCCCGGGCTCCGTCACGGGCGGCGGCTCCACCGGGATGGGCTGCTGCGGATTGCCCTGGGGCGGGGGGGCCTCGGCGACCGGACCTTCCTCCGGCTCGGGAGTCGTGGGCGGGGTGGAGACCTCTCCGGTCTCCTCCGGCTCGGGGTTGGCAGGCACCTCGAGCGCTTCGGGGCCACAGGCCACAAGGAGGCTCCAGGTACACATGAGGACCCAGAGGCCCGGTCTGCTCCGCATCTCTTCTCTCCTTGGCAGGGGGAGGGTTGAACGACCCCGCATCAACCAGGCAGCGCTGTCTTCCATTTGACTGCCTGTCCCGGTGCCAGGCGCCCCTGGCCGTGGAGCGGGCAGGGAGGCAGGGGCCTCACCGGAGACGCCCTGGGGCGAGGGCCAGAACTCCCAGACAATCGAGAATCACCGGAGAGCGGGCGAGCCTTCGTGCTATGGGCCCCCTTGAACAGGGCCGGCGAGACAGCCGACACTTGCCCCACGGTTGGGCGTGGGGCAGGAGGCGGTGAGGGCACAATCGTCGGGTCGGCCGTTTGCTGCGTAGCGCTGCGCTTGGGAGTTCCGGTTCCGCATGAACAGTGATTCCGCGGATGTACCAGCCACGGGGCAGCCTGCTCCGGCGAACCGCCGAGGTGAGGAGAGGGTGCCTGCCCGTTTCGAGGTCCACTTCAACTACACGCAGGACGCCGCCAAGGCCCTGCGCGCCTACTCGCTGAACGTGTCCGCGGGCGGGCTCTGCCTGCGCACCCGGAAGTCCTATGACGTGGGCTCGCCGGTCCGCATGGACATGGTCATCGAGGGCGAGTCCTTCCAGCTCCAGGGCATCATCGCCTGGGTGCGCGACGAGGCCGAGGCCGTGGGCGTGCGCTTCACGGACATGAGCGAAGAGGACCGCGCCCGGCTCCAGCGCGTCATCGACAGCATCAAGCGCTAGCCGCGCGAGGAGGGCCGCTGCTCAGGGGCCCTCGTGGCGGAACACCATGCAGTCGGCGACGAAGCCGCACGCCTCGTAGAAGCGCACCATCTCCGGCCCCGCGTCCTTGCGAGTGGCCAGCTCCAGCCGCTTCACGCTCAGCACCCGGGAGCGCTCGATGGCGTGCAGCAGCAGCGCCCGGCCCACCCCGCGGCGCCTCCAGGCCTCCGTCACCACCAGCTCGTCCACCGTGGCGATGCGCCCACGCAGCCGCAGCTGGGGCCGGTGCGACAGGCTCAGCATGCCCACCGGCTTGTCCTGCGGATCGCACGCCACGAAGATCTCGATCTCCGGATGGCTGGTGACCCAGTGGACCGTCTGCGTGTCCGAGCCGTCCGGAAAGCCCAGCTCCTTGAGGAGCGCGGCGAGCGCCTCGGCATCCCCCCGGCGTGCGCGGCGGACGCGGAAGGGGGACGACGACGAGGTCGCGGGAGCAGGGGAGGGCGGCGGGCTCTTGGCGATGGGCGTTGGCACGTCGGTTGGGAGTCTAACGAAAGGGCCGCCGCTCCTCCAAACTGGAAGGCACGACGGCCCGGAGTCCTACACGTGCGCCCAGGTGCTCACGGCTCCTCGGAGGCCAGCTTCCGCAGGGCGTCGGTGATGTCGCCGAGCTGCGGCACGGAGGCCATCTCCAGGTTGTCCGACAGGCCGATGCCGGGCACGAACTTGCCGGCCAGCAGCCGAGGCGGCGCCAGCAGCTTGTAGAAGAGCTCCTCCACCGAGCGGCGCACCAGGTGCTCGCCGAAGTTCGTCACCTCGGTGTCCTCGTTGACGAAGAGCACGCGGCCCGTCTTCTCGATGGAGCCCTTCACCAGGTCCCAGTCATACGGCCAGAGCGTGCGCAGATCGATCACCTCCACGCTCACGCCCTGCTCGCGCAGGGTGTCCGCGGCCTTGGCGCACATGGGCAGGGTGCGGCCGTAGCTGACGGCCGTCACCTGCGTGCCCTCGCGCACCACCTTGCCCTTGCCGATGGGCACCGCGTACGGCTCCAGCGCCGGCCACTGCGGCTTCCACGCCGTGCGGTCTCCCAGCGGCGCGTCGATCATCTTCGACAGCTGGCGCTCGTCCTCGGGCTCGCCGGGGATGCGCTCCTCGCCCTTCACGCGCAAGAGCGCCTTGGGCTCCAGGAACATGACGGGGTTGAGCTCCTGGCAGGCGGAGATCATCAGCCCGTACGCATCCAGCGGGTTGGAGGGCATGACGATCTTCCAGCCCGGGATGTGCGTGGCCGTCGCGTCGAACGAGTGCGAGTGGTAGATGGACCCGCGGATGCCGCTGCCCACCGGCGTCTTCACCACCATGGGCAGGTTCCAGTCCCCGTTGCTGGACCAGTGCGTGTTGCCGGCGATCTTCAGCAGATCGATGGTGTTGAAGATGTAGTCGGCGAACTGGATCTCGGCCACCGGGCGCTGGCCCGCCATGGCCAGGCCGATGGCCGCGCCGATGATGCCGCGCTCGTCCAGCGGCGAGTTCCACGCGTTCTTCAGGCCCTGGGTGGCCGTGAAGACGCCGCCCAGCGGGGCGCCCACGTCCTCGCCGAAGATGTCCATCACGCCGAGGTTCTCCTCGGCGTAGTGCAGGGCCATGCGGACGGCCTGTGCCATGTTGGCCATGGTTATTTCTTCTCCGCGTAGATGTGGTTCCAGATCGTCTCGGGGGCCGGCTGCGGCTCGTCGCGCACCTGGCGGGCCGCCGCGGCCAGCTCCTCGGTGTAGCGGCCGCGCAGCTCGTCCATCTGCTGGCGCGTCAGCACGCCGTCCTTCTCCAGCTTCGCCTCGAACTCCTTGATGGGATCCACCTCGTTGGCCACGAAGTTGGCGCCGGACGCCGAGGAGTGGCCGTACAGGCGCGACACCAGCGCCTCCATCAGGAACGGCTTGCGCTCGGTGCGCACGTAGTCCATCGCCTCCTTCAGCTCGCGGTAGGACTCGATGGGATCGTTGCCGTTGATCGTCTTGCTGCGGATGTTGAAGGCGCGTCCCCGGTCGGAGATGCGCGTCTCGCCGTGCTGGCCGTCCGCGCTGGTGGAGATGCCCCACTTGTTGTTGGTGACGATGATGAGGATGGGCAGCGGGTTGGCGGGGCGGCTGCTCCACACCAGGCAGGTGGCGAAGTCGCCCTCGGCCGTGCCCGCGTCTCCGCCGGTGACGATGGTGATGCCGTCACCGCCGTGGCGCTTCTGCGCCATGGCCGTGCCCGGGGCGATGGAGTACTGCACCTCGATGGGCGAGGACACCGGGGCGATGTTCCACTCCCGCTTGGAGAAGTGGCCCGCGAAGTTGCGGCCGCCCGAGTACGGGTCGGTGGCCGTGTTCTTCATCTGCCGCAGCGCCCCGATGGGCTCCTCGCCCAGCGCCAGCATCGTGCCTGACTGCCGGTAGTGCGCGTGCAGGTAGTCGTAGTCCAGCCCCTGGCCCCTCTTCATCAGCAGGCCCAGCGGGACGTTGAACGCCTCCTCGCCGGGGCCGCCGATCCAGAAGTAGCCGTGGCCCTGCTTGTACATCTGGATGAGGCGCTCCTCGAGGGCGCGCGTCTTCACCATCAGGTCGTGGATCCGGACGAGCAGCTCGCGCTCGAGCGGAGCGGATGCTTCATCGCGGTTGATCAAACGAGGTCGTGACACGCGAGGCTTCCTGGAGAGTGGGGAGACGCCCCTATACCCCAACCGATCCCGGTGCACTCAAGGGTGCTTCGCGCGCGGATGTCCGCCAGTCTGGAAATGCACCGGGCGTGGCGCGGTGCGGCAATCAGCCGGGCTTCTCGGAGTCATGCGTCCCGCGTGCGGGCAGGGGCTGGGAGCGGGCGCGGCCCTGGCGCAGCTCGCGCGCACGCTCGGCGAGTGCGGGCTGATGCGAACTGTCGGCGCGTGTGGCGATCAGCGCGAGCGTCTCGTCCCCCAGGTGCGCCTGGGCGGCGGTGGCGAGCAGGCCGGTGATGTCCGCGTAGCGCCGGGCCTCCAGCAGCGCGGTGATGAGGGCGTGGCCCGCTGGCGCCGAGGGCGCCTGCTCGAAGGCGGCCCGCAGCGGGCGGATGGCCAGCTCCGGCAGGCCGTTGCCCAGGAGCAGCTCGCCCACGAACCGCGAGTCATGGGGCAGCTCGGGCAGGTCCTCCTCGCGGACGCTGGCGCGCCCGGACTCCGTGCGCCGCGCTGGCGGTGAGGCGGGGCGCTCAGGCGGTGGCTCGCGGGGCTTCGGGGGCGGCTCGAGTCGCTCGGCCCGCGGCCTGCCCGTGGGCCGGCGCAGCTCCGAGAGGAATCGCTCCACCCCCGGCGAGGCCTGCCCTGCCTCGTGGGCGGGCCGCAGGCGCTGCGAGGCGGCGCGGATCTTCTGGATGTACTTGCGCTCGATCCAGGCCCGCGCGAACCCGCTCACGTTCATCCCTCCGAGCACGAGCGCCAGCAGGCCCAGCCAGAGCTCCCTCCAGATGATGGCGAGCACCAGGCCACAGACGGCCGTCACCAGGGAGATGGCATAGATGAGCCACTCGTAGCGCGGCCCGCCCCGCTCACGGACGATGGCCGCCAGCACGTGGCCCCCATCCAGGGGGAGCAGGGGGAGCAGGTTGAACACCCCCCAGCCGAAGTTCGCCCAGAGCAGCGACCGCACCGCGGTGCGCACCAGCCCGCCTGCCTGCCCCACGGGCGTGAAGTGAGCGATCGCCAGCACGAGCCCTCCCAGCAGGAAGCCGGCGACGGGCCCCGCCAGGGAGATCCATAGGTCCTGGCGGTGGGTGAGGGGCCTGCCGCTCTCGCTCCGGGTGGTTCCCCCCAGCCCGTGCAGCGAGATGCTCGACGCGTGCCCGAAGTGGCGGAACGCCAGCGCGTGCCCCAGCTCGTGGATGAGCACGGAGATGAAGACGACACAGAACCACACGACCAGGCGGGCAGGGTTGTTCCACCCGGTCAATCCGGTCGCCAGAGCCGTCAGGAAGAAGAGGGGGTGGACCTGGACGGGAAACCCGGCCACCCGGAATCGCAGCGCCATGGCAGAGCAGGTATGTTCATCCTAATCGGGGCGGTGGTTGGCCGCAGGAGGGGGGGCCGGGGGCTCGCACTCCCATGGAAGTACGCTAAAGTCCCGCCGCTCCTCACGTCAGCCCGTGCCTGTCTGGCGCGGCCCGCAGCCCAGGTGTGCCCTTGTCCAAGCCGAACTCGCGCCTCAGCCCCGTGTCTGAAGACGCCTCGCAGACCGCGATCCCTCGTGGCCCGGAGGGGACCGGAGTCGGTCCTCGCCCCGTGGAGCCGACGGGGACCCATCACACCGTCCAGTTCACCAGCACCACGGTGGCCGCTCCCGTCGCTGGAGAGATGACGGGCACCATCGTCGCGCCGCTCGAGGCCGGCGAGCTGCCGGACGTGGCCTCCATTCGCGGCATGCGGCTGGACCAGCTGCTGCTGCTGACCACCGGCGCGCTGGTGATCGTCATCGTGAGCCTGCTGGCGGTGACGTCCTTCATCTCCACCACCTCCCAGTTCGAGGAGACCGCGGCCAGCTTCACCGAGCGGCTGCAGAACCAGGCCCGCGAGCTCGGTCAGACGGTGAGCCACACCCTGGCGCTCACCTCCGCCACCTCGCTGCGCGACAACAACTACGGGTTCCTCACCGAGGTGGCGCGCTCCATCATCGAGGACAACAAGAACATCCTGCGCGTGCAGATGTTCGACGCCGAGGGCCTGCTGGTGGCCGACTCGGACAAGGACGCGAAGCTGGGCACCGCCTCGGGCCGCAAGGCGGAGCGCGGCTGGGCCAGCGCCTCGTTCCAGGGCCAGCCCGTCTTCGAGTTCCACGAGCCGCTCGACTACGGCTCGCAGAGCGGCAAGGGGCTCATCGTCATCAGCTACTCGCTGGAGTCGCTGCAGAAGCAGCTCCACGAGCTGGAGGAGGCCCGGGACGAGACGCTGCGCAACACCACGCTGCGCACCGTGGGCCTGGGCGGTGGCTTCGTGCTGCTGGCCGCCGTGCTGGTGGCCTTCCAGAGCCGCCGCATCACCCGCCCGCTCGGCGTGCTCACCCGCAAGGTGATGCAGCTGGCCGCCGGAGATCTCAACGCGCGCAGCACCGGCCACGCCGCGGGCGCCGGGCGCGAGGTGCGCACCCTGGGCGTGGTGTTCAACCACATGGCCGAGCGCATCAAGGTCCTGCTCGAGGACGTGCGCGTCAAGGCGCAGCTGGAGCGGGAGATGTCCCTGGCGCGCACCGTCCAGGAGACGCTGTCTCCGGGCCGCGAGGCGCTCCAGGTGGGCCCGCTGCGCATCGCCGGCGTCGTCGTCACGGCGGACGCGTGCGGCGGTGACTGGTGGTTCCGCGCTCCGCTGGACGAGCAGCGCGTGGCCATCGGCATCGGCGACGTCACCGGCCACGGCCTGTCCACGGCGCTGGTGGCCACCAGCGCGACCAGCGGCTTCGCCTCGGCCATGACGATGCGCGAGCCGGATCAGCTCAACTCGCAGGTGCTCATCAGCGCGCTCAACATCACCCTGGCCCACCTGGGCCGCGGCGAGTACCAGATGTCCAGCGCGCTGGCGGTGATCGACACGCAGACGGGCTTCATCGACTACGCGGCCGGAGGCCACCCGGCGGCGGCCGTCTACAACCGGCTGTCCGGGCAGTTCGCCTCGCTGCCGGCGCGCGGCCCGCTGCTGGGCGCCTCGGTGACGTCGCAGTACTCCTCGCGCCAGGCGCAGCTGCGCCCGGGCGACATCGTCGTCTGGTACTCGGACGGTCTCACCGAGTCCCGCGACGCGGCCGGCAAGCTCTACGGCACCCAGCGCCTGAGCGCCGCGGTGCAGGCCAACTCCCAGCTCTCCGCCGAGGGCCTGCGCGACGCCATCCTGGCGGACGTGCGCTCCTTCAGCGCCGGCCAACCCCAGCGCGATGACATCACCGTCGTCGTCGCCGAGTTCAGTCCTGCCTCCTAGCCCCAGAACCCCATGAGTCGCCTCTCTCGAACCCCACCGGTGCGCCGCCTCGCCGCGGCGCTCGCCCTCGTTCACGTCCTCGCTGGCACGGCGGCCCTCGCGCAGTACCGGCCGCCGCCGCTCACCGAGTCCCAGCGCATGGTGCAGGAGGGCGATGCCGCCCAGGTCGCCGCCAGCGCCGCCGTCACCGCCGGCAACAAGAAGGAGGCCGAGGAGAAGTACCGCAAGGCGCTCGGCCTCTATGAGCAGGCGCTCGCCACGGACCCCAGCTCGGTGCCGGCCGCCGTGGGCCTGGGCACCGTGGGCAACGCCCTGCAGGCCTTCGCCCAGGTGGTGGACAAGCTGCAGCCGGTGATGACCGCCAACCCCACCGAGGTGGCGGTGGCCTATCCACTGGGCGTGGCCTACTTCAAGCTGCGCCGCTTCGTGGAGGCCGTGCCGCTGCTGGAGCAGGTGTCCACCGCGGACAAGATCGACTACCTCATCGTCAACTACTACCTGGGCACCTACTACCTCTATGAGCAGCGCGGAGACGTGGCCATCGCCAAGTTCCAGCGCTACCTGGCGCAGCGCCCGGAGAAGCTCGCGGGCAACGACTTCCAGATCCACGAGCTCATCGGCAAGGCCCACCTGATCCGTCGGGACGCGGCCTCCGCGCGCGCCTCGTTCCAGCGGGCGCAGTCGGGCCGGCCCGAGTCCGTCACCGTGCAGATGGGGATGGCGGCCGTGCTGGAGATGGAGGGCAAGGAGAAGGAGGCCCAGGCGCTGGTGCAGGGCCTGGTGGGCCGCTTCCCGCAGGCGGCCGAGCCGAAGGAGCGCCTGGGGCGCATGCTGCTCAAGGCCGGCGACGTGGCCGGCGCGGAGACGCAGGCCGTGGCCCTGGTGAAGCTGGGCGGCACGGTGAACGCGCTGCTGCTGCTGGGCGACGTGCGCCTGGCGCAGAAGAAGCCCGCGGAGGCGGAGGCCGAGTACCGCAAGGTGCTCCAGCAGGTGCCCAACCTGGTGCCGGCGCAGATCTCCGTGGGCAAGGCGCTCCAGGCCCAGGGCCGCAACGAGGAGGCCATCCGCTACCTCGAGTCCGCGGCGCAGGCCGGCGGCAACAACCTGGATCTGTGGGCCTCGCTCGGCTCGGTGAACCGCCGCGCCGGCCGCTTCCAGCGCGCGGTGGAGGTGCACCGGCGCGTGGTGGAGCTCGCCCCCCGGCTGGCCCTGGGCTACAACCTGCTGGGCGCGGACCACTTCGCCACCGGCCAGTGGGATCAGGCCGTCGAGGACTACACCAACGCCCTCTCCGTGGAGCCCGGCAACCCCACCGCCTCCAAGTGGCTGGCCCGCGCGCTGGCCCACCGCGCCCGCGGCCGCGCCGAGGGCAACCGGCTGGATGACGCCGTGAGAGACCTGCGCCGCGCGTACGATCTCGAGCGCAGCGCGGCCATGGCCCGCAGGCTCGGGGCGGCGCTGCTGGAGAAGCGCGACTTCGCCGGGGCGCGCGCCGTGCTGGAGCAGGGCGTGACGCTGCCGGGCGCCACCTGGCGCGAGCACTGGCTGCTCGGCTACGCCCGGCACGGGGCGGGGGATGCCCAGAAGTCGCTCGAGTCCTTCGAGCAGGCCGCGAAGCTGACGGAGGAGCCCGGCGAGCTGGCGGACGTGTCCGTGGGCGCGGCGCTCGCGCAGGTGGAGCTGGATCGCGTGGACGAGGCCGTGCAGCGGCTGTCCGAGCCCGGCCCCTCGAAGGTCGCGCGCGAGCTGGCCCAGGCCAACCTGCCGCTCATGCTCCTGCGCCGCTCGCTCTCCAGCCTGGAGAAGGGTGACGCCGCGGCCGCGCAGAAGGACGTGGAGCTGGCCGAGAAGTTCCCGCTCAACAAGCAGCCGGATCTGGCGAAGCTGGCCGCCTTCACCCGCGCGCTCGTCTTCGCCGAGGAGAAGCGCTTCGGCGACGCCAGCGCCGCCCTCAAGCGCAGCCTCACCCCGGCCCCGCGCTGGGCCAGCGCCAACACGCGCGCCCTCACCGAGGCCTACCTGTCCTACCGCAAGGAGCAGGTGCCCCAGGCGCGCAAGGTGCTCGCCGCCGCGGCGAAGAAGCCCTCGCCCTGGCAGGCCAGGTGGATCGCCTCCCTCACCCAGGCGCTCAACCGCCTCGAGGGTGAGCGCGCGTACGCCTCGGGCAACTTCAAGCTGGCGGAGAAGGCCTTCAAGGCGGTGCTCGCCTCCGAGCCGGACAACGCCGTGCTCCAGCACAACCTGGCCTGCGTGGAGTACCGCAAGGGCAAGGCCGCCGACGCCGTGGCCACCTGGCGCAGGCTGGAGAGCTCGGTGTCCACCGCCACGCTCAACCTGGGCATCGACGCCCAGGAGCGCCGCAACGACATCCCCGAGGCCGTGGAGTCCTACCGCCGCTACCTCTCCTCGAGCGGGGGCCCGCGCATGGCCACCGTGCGCGAGTGGGAGGACCGCCTGGTGTCCATCTACGGCATGAGCGGCGCCGCCGCCGACGCGAACCCCAACGAGGCCACCGCCTCGGAGACCACTCCATGAAGATCGCTCGCCTGACGTTGATCGGGCTCGCGCTGGTGTGTGCCTGGGCACCCGCCGCGTGGGCCGAGAAGAAGACCACCCTGGGCGTGTTCCTGCCCACCACCCTGGCGGACGGCCAGGAGCGCTTCAACTTCGCCGAGAAGCTCGCGGCCGAGGTGGGCACCGCGCTGGGCCAGTCCGTGGCGGCCAAGAGCTTCGGCCGCTACGAGGACTTCTCCAAGGCCATCTCCGACGGCACCCTGGACTTCGCGGTGGTGGACTCGTGGGCCGCCGTGCAGCTGGGCTCCAAGGCCGCCCCCGTGGCCTTCGCCGCGCTCTCTGGCGACACCTGGCAGCGCTGGGCCGTCATCTCCTACGGGAAGGGCTCCGTGAAGGACATGGCCGGCAAGCGCCTGGCCATCGCCAAGGGCTCGGGCTCCCTGGATCCGAAGTTCGTCTCCAACGTCGTCTTCGCGGGCGATCTGGATGCCCAGAAGCACTTCAAGATGGTGTCGGTGCCCAACGTGGAGTCCGCGCTGAAGATGCTGGAGGCCAAGAGCGCGGAGGTGGCGCTGGTGCCGCTGGCGCACGTCCCCAAGGACGCGCGCGTGCTCTACCGCAGCACGAAGGTGCCCGGCGCCATGCTCGTCGCCTTCCGGGGCGCCGATCAGCTGGAGGAGAGCCTGCCCAAGGTGGGCGCCGTGCCGCCCTTCAGCGCCTTCGTGAAGTCGCAGGGCCGGGACTTCGATGACTTCCGCAAGCTCGTCCAGCAGGGCCCGCCGCGCCGCCAGCCGGTGATCGTCGAGTCCTCGGTGCTGCGGGTGGACACGGACGCGCTGGTCAGCTCCGGAGAGCTCAACCCCGTGCTCCCCAACTTCGTCACCGCGATGGACCTCTCGGACGAGCAGCCGGACGACTGACGTCGGGCTGAGCACAGGGCCCGGGCTGGGGAAACCCCCCGGGGAGGGTAGAAAGGGCGGGCGCGCCTCCTCCACCTGTCAGGTGGGGGAGGGGTGGGGGTATGGGCAGGTAGGGGGGAGCCGGGGGGCGAAGCTGGGGCAGTCTCAGGCCACGGGGGCAGGTGCCGTGGCGCGGGTGGGACAAGCTGCTCCCGAGCGGGTCTGGTCCGCCACTTGGCTCACATCAATGCAGTAGGGTAACTTGAATCTGACAGTTCGAGCGCTGGAGCCCAACCCTTGGCAGGAGGGGGCCCTGCGCTCCTCCTGGTGGATCGGGGCTTCAAGAACCGTAAAAGGCTGCTCCTCTAGCGGATGTGAGAATGATGCACTCTTCTGTAACGAGTTGGCCGCGCCGTGTCGCGGCTTTGGTTCTCTCCGGGCACCGCGAGGCTCGCGCGTACCTGCGGATCTCCCTGGCCGTCTGTCTCGCCGTAGGTCTCGCCGCCGGCACGGCCGAGGCCCAGACCAAGCCGAAGTCGGTCAGCGCCGCTGATAAGTCCAAGGCCGCCAAGGCCAAGAAGCCGCCCAAGAAGGGCAAGGCGACGCCCTCCGCGACGACCTCCTCGCCCGCCCCCGCGCCCACTCCGGCTCCGGCCTCTTCCACCTCTCCCTCCATGCTGGAGGGGCTGAGCACGGATGATCCGACGGTGTCTCCGCCGGCGGAGGATCCCGCCTCCTCGAGCAGCAGCAGCAACTCGCTCGCCCTGCCGACGCCGCCTCCGCCCGAGCCGGCTCCGGCCCCGGCCCCCATCGCGGCCCCCGCGCCCGCTCCGGCCTCGTCGCCGAGCACGGCCACGGCGCCTTCCTCCGGCGGCCTGGGCGCGGACCCCGCGTCGAGCTCCAACGTCCCGCTGTCCTCTCCCTTCGCGGGCCCCGAGGGCTCGCGTCCGCTGCCTCCGCCCTCCAGCATGGCGGGTGTCGGCCTGGAGGATCCGCTCGCGGGTCAGAGCTCCATCGAGGAGGGCGTGAACAAGCTGCTGAGCGAGGCCGTGGTGACGACGGCCGGCAAGCGCCAGCAGCGCATCTCGGACGTGCCCCTGACGGTGGCGTGGATCCCCGCCGAGGAGCTGGAGGGCACCGGCGCCTTCACCCTCTGCGAGGCCATCCAGTACTTCCCCGGCCTGGAGTGCCGGCGCGGCGCCATGCGCAAGGTGGCGGTGAGCGCGCGCGGCCTGGGCTCCAACTACCTGTCCAACCGCCTGCTGCTGCTCAAGGACGGCCGCCCGCTGACGGACCCCTGGACGGGCCAGTTCTACGCGGATGAGACGACGCCGCTCATCAACCTGAAGCAGGTGGAAGTCATCCGCGGCCCGGGCTCCTCGCTGTACGGCTCCAACGCCTTCAGCGGCGTGATCAACCTCATCGAGCGCGACCCGAGCGACCTCATGAAGGAGGGCCGCGACGTGGGCGCCGACGCGCGCGTGCTGGCGGGCCAGGACAACACCTACCGCGTGCAGGCCACGGCGGCCGGCCGCGCCGGTCCGGTCGAGGCGCTGGCCAGCTACTACGGCTTCAGCTCGGACGGCCCGCAGCTCTTCAACAACGACCAGAAGGGCATCATCGACACCAACGAGGACTCGCTGGTCCACCAGGTCAGCGGCAAGGTGAAGGTGAAGGGCTTCGCGCTGAACGCGGACTACACCAGCGCCGACCTGGGCCGCCCGGGCGGTCAGCAGATCTCCACCGTGGGCAACTGCGGCCGCTGCCACTACACCGCGGACGACAACGAGCACGTGGAGAACCTCAACGCCTCGGCCCAGTTCGATCAGCAGGTGACCGACAACCTGCGCGTGTTCGGTCAGGGCTTCGCCTTCTTCAAGCGGCGCAACATCGACCTGAAGAACGAAGTCACGGGCGAGCTGCAGGCCACGCTGGGCAAGCGCCGCCGGTTCGGCGGTGAGGTGCGCGCGCTGCTCTCGCTGGACAAGCTCAACATCACCTTCGGCGGCGACGTGAAGGACGACCTGGTCAACAACCAGAACGTCCTGGCGGGGCTGTCCATGGACGACACCACGCAGACCATCCTCGGTGGCTTCGTGGACGCCGAGTACCGGCCGCTCACGCGCCTGGTGCTCAGCGCGGGCGTCCGCTACGACCGCTACCAGATCCCCCAGGAGGTGTGGGAGGTGGACTCGGACAAGGGGCAGGTGTCGCCGCGTGCCTCCATCGTGTTCCACGCGCTGGATGACCTGACGCTGCGCACCAACTACGGCCGCGCCTTCCGCGCGCCCACGCTGGCGGAGCTGGCCATCAACCAGCAGATGTACGCGGCCACGCTGCTGGGCGCCTCGGACCTGCGCGCCGAGACGCTGGACACCTACGAGGTGGCGGTGGACTACTGGCCCTTCGAGCGCCGGGTGCGCCTGACGGCCACCGGCTTCTACAACCGCGCTCACAACTTCATCAACCAGCAGCTCATGTTCGGCTCCACCTCGCAGTTCCGGAACATCGGCGATGCGCGCGTGGTGGGCGCGGAGCTCGAGGCCGCGGCGCAGATCCCCTCCGCCAACTCCTCGTTCGACGTGGCCTACCAGTACCTGGACGCGCAGTCGCTGCCGTACGGCGGCGGCAAGGGCTCGCAGCTGGACTACGCCCCGCACCACCGCGTGTACGCGCGCGCCCGCACCAACGTGGGCAAGGTGGGCTTCGCCGAGGTGTACGGCCTGTACGTGGGCTCGCGCTTCGATCCGGGCTACATCGTGGAGTCCACCGGCGAGGTGCAGCGCGTGAAGCTGCCGGGCTACGTCACCGCCAGCGCCCGCGTGGGCGTGAACGTGGTGGACGGCATGTCCGTGTCCCTGCTGGGCACCAACCTGTTCGACTCGAAGTACCAGGAGTCCCACGGCTTCCCGGCGCCTCCTCGGGGCGTCTACACGGAAGTCAAGCTGAACTACTGAGCCGCTGTGAGAACTGCCCCCCACGTGGAGACCCCTCGGGGTCTCCTGCTGATTGCGGATCCCTCGCTCGCGCCGACGGTGCTCGAGCAGGTGGCCCCCACGCTCGCCAAGGGTGGGGTCTCCCTGTTCTCGAGCCTGGAGGACACGGGCGCCTCCTCGCGCGCCGCCGTGCGCCGGCTGGTCCTCTTCGACGGCCGGCTCACCCCCGCGCACGCGGAGCTGCTCAACCGCGATCCGCCCGCCCTGCTGCTCGCCACGCGCGCGCCGGAGAGCGGCCCCACGGAGTGGGAGGCGCAGATCCTCGGCTCGGCCATCAACGGTGGCATCCTGACGCCCGCGGGGCTGTCCGTGGCGCGCCAGAGCATCCGGCGGCTGAAGGACGTGCAGCACGCCGCCGACGCCGCCTCCTTGATCGCTCAGGAGGCGGGGGGCTCCAAGACGGCCTCGCAGCTGGCCGCGGACGTGATGCACGAGCTGGCGGTCAACGCCTTGCTCGACGCTCCCGTGGACGCGCAGGGCCAGCCGAAGTATGCCCACCGTCGCACCGAGGTGCAGGAGGTGGACGCGGAGGATGCGTGCGAGCTGGGGCTCGCGGTGGATGGCGCGCGCATCTATCTGGAAGCGGTGGATCGGTTCGGCCGGTTGACGACGGGACCGTTCGTCAGGGCGCTGGAGTCCTATGGCGGTCGGATCCAGGTCAATTCCTCGGGCGGAGGCGCGGGGCTGGGGTTGAGGAGGATGATCGAGCACAGCGACCTGATCGCCGTGCGTGTGGTGAAGGGGCGTGAGTCGCGTGTGCTTTGCGCGGTGGATCTGGGGGATGCGCGCCGCCGCGCGGCGCTCCCCAAGTCGCTGCTCTTCTGTACGGAATGAGGGTAGGGCCGGTGGAGAACCAGGGTTCTAACGCAATCATCAGCCAGTCCCGCGTGGGCAACATCACCCACGTGCGCATCTCTGGCGTCATCGACGAGACGTTCCCGCTTACGTCCGCCTCCCCGGAGCTCACGGGGATCGTCATCGTCGATCTCGGCTGCGTCGACCGGATCAGCTCGTTCGGCGTGCGCAAGTGGATCGAGTTCGCGTCCAAGCTGCCTCAGGGCGCCATCAGCATGTACGTGGTCTACGCCCCGCCGGTGGTGGTGGACCAGCTCAACATGGTGGAGGGCTTCGCCGGCGTCACGCGCGTGCTCACGGTGCTGGCGCCGTACACCTGCAAGACGTGCAGCGAGGACCGGCTGCGCGCCGTCAACCTGATGGACGAGGCGCAGGTCATCTCCGAGAACCGCGCCCCCGAGCACAACTGCCCGGTCTGCTCCAACCCGCTGGAGTTCGCCGATCTGCCCGGCGAGTTCTTCGGCTACATGCGCCGGCAGAACCTGGGCACGGTGGATCCGGTGGTGATGCGCTACCTGCGCCTGGCCGTCGCCGCCGAGCCGCTGGACCTGCCCTCGCACCTGAAGGTGGTGCACGAGGACATCACCTACATCACCCTGGCCAGCGTCATCCGGGGCGATCTCAACGTGCGCCGGCTGGCCTCGGGCCTGGAGGGGCGCGTCGCGTTCGACTTCGCGCACGTGGCCAAGGTGGAGCTGGAGGGCGTGCTCAAGCTGGAGCAGGTGCTCGAGACGGCCGCCAAGGGCGCGCAGGTGGTGCTCTGCCGCGTGCCGCCGGCGGTGCTCTCGCCGCTGGCCAAGTCCGGCAAGCCGCTGCCGGCGAAGATCCACTCGCTGTGGCTGCCGTACGAGTGCCAGAACTGCGGCCAGCTCCACCACCAGCGCCAGTACGCCTCCGGCTTCCTCCAGATGCTGAAGCAGAACGAGGGGCAGGAGCGCCCCTGCGTCGTCTGCGGCGGCGCCTCGCGGCTGGCCTCCATCCCCAACCTGCCGCAGTTCCTCGGCCGCGTCCCGCTCACGGACAAGCCGCTGGAGGACATCGAGGCGCTGGAGGCCCGCTCGAGGACGCAGTTCCTCTTCGGCTCCGCCAACGCCGAGCCCCAGCCCAACGCGGGCAACACGGACATCAGCGGCTCGCACGGCGGCAGCAAGCTGCAGATCATCCGCCGGCTGGGCCAGGGCGGCATGGCCGAAGTCTTCCTCGCCAAGCAGGTGGGCGTGAAGGGCTTCGAGAAGTTCCTGGTGATGAAGAAGATTCTCCAGCAGTTCGCGGAGAATCCCGAGTTCGTGGACATGCTCTTCGCCGAGGCCCGGGCGAACGCGCGTCTCACGCACCCCAACGTCGTGCAGACCTTCGACGTGGGCGTCACCGAGGGCGTGGCGTACATCCTCATGGAGTACGTGCGCGGCCCGGACCTGAAGCGGCTCATGAACGAGCTGCGCCGCAAGGGCCTGGCGCTGCCCATGGAGCACGCGCTGCGCATCGTCGCGGAGACGGCCGCCGGCCTGCACTACGCCCACAGCTACGTGGATCCGGCCGGCAACGCGCACCCGGTGGTGCACCGCGACGTCAGCCCCCACAACATCCTCGTGTCGCTCGACGGCGCCATCAAGCTGAGCGACTTCGGCATCGCCAAGGTGCAGGGCGAGGATCACACCCAGGCCGGCGTGCTCAAGGGGAAGATCTCGTACATCTCCCCGGAGGCCGCCGCCGGCCGCCCGCTGGACGCGCGCAACGACGTGTTCGCCCTGGGCGTGGTGCTCTTCGAGCTGCTCACCGGCCAGCTGCCGTTCCGCCGCGATCACGACGCGGCCACGCTCAACGCCATCGTCCGTGAGCCGGCGCCCGTCCCCTCGCAGCTCAAGCCGAGCATCCCCCAGGACGTGTCGGACCTCATCCTCCGCGCCCTGGTGAAGGATCCGGCGCGGCGCACGCCCTCGGCGGCGGCGATGCGCGAGGAGATCGAGGCGGTGATGGCGCACCACCGGCTCAACTCCTCGCCGGCCGCGGTGGCCCAGTTCTTCAAGGACACGCTGGGCGACCGGCTGGTGGAGTACGCGCCCGCCGCGGCCTCCTCGCCGGGCTCCGGCTCGCACCCGCGCGTCAACCCCATCAGCGGGGAAGCCTCTCCGTCCGACACGCGCTCCTCGGCGCGGCTGGCGGGCTCGGCCACCAGCGCGGGCACCGGCTCGGGCTCACGCCCCAACCTGACGGGCTCCCGTCCAGGCACGGGCTCCGGGCCTCGTCCCAACCCGAACGCCACCCCCAGCCCCCGCACCGGGAGCGGCCCGCGTCCCATCCCCGCCTCGCAGCCGGCCCAGGCCGTCAGCGCCGAGGCCGCCAGCGCCGAGGCCGAGTCCGCCGAGCAGGCGAGGGTGAAGCAGGCCGCCGGACAGCAGGCCCGCCCCAGCCAGACGGGGCAGCGCCCCGCGCTCGGAAGCTCGGCCGGTGGGACGGCGCCGTCTCCCGCCTCGCGCTCCGGCATCCGCGCCATGCCCGCCGCGGGCGCGTCGCCCCAGGCCAGCGCGGCTCCGGCCGCCGTGGCGCAGGGGCCCACGACGGGGCAGCGGCCGTCGGTCGCGGCTCCAGCCGTTGCGGTGGCCACGGCCTCCGCTCCCCGCCCCAGCCAGCAGGTGGCCTCTCCGGCGCCGGTTCCGCGCAACTCCGCGCCCGTTCAGGCCCCCGCCGCGCAGTCCCGCGTCGCCATTCCGGCGGTCGCCCCGGCCCCTGTCCCCGTGGCTCCTGCGCCCGCGGTGACGCCTCCGCCGGAGCCCGAGCCCGCCCCGTCGCGCAACTGGCTCGTCATCGGCCTGGTGGCGCTGGTCGTCCTGGGCGGCGGTGGCTTCCTCGCCATGCGCATGCTGGGCGGCGGTGGCGGCATCGAGGTGGTCAACCTCGCCCCCGGTGAGAACCTCTACATCGGCGGGCTCCGGGTGGACGCCTCGCCGCGGATCGACAAGCCCGGCGCGCTGCTCGTCTCCACCGCCATGAAGGGCAGGCTGCACCGCTTCGGCAGGACGGAGCGTCGCGATCGCATCGACGCGCGGACCATCCCCGAGGCGGGCTCCCTGCAGGAGGGCAGCAAGGGCACGCTCAACGTCACGGGCGAGACCGAGGGCTGCAGCGTCCAGGTGGGCGGCCAGATGCTGCCGGGGAAGACGCCGCTCAAGGCGCCCATCGATGCCGGCAAGGAGCTGGACGTCGTCATCCTGTGTCCGGGCGGCGGCAGCAGCTCCGTGTCCGTGATGGCCGTGCCGGGCCAGGAAGTGGAGATCGCCCCCCGGACGGCGAAGTAGCTCCCGCGGGGGGGACGGTGGGGGCGCTCGGCCCCCGCGCTCCCCGCGCAGTCCGCCTCAGTCGTGCGAGCCGAGGTGCCGGTCGCCGTGGCTGGGGCAGCTCCAGTGGAACGCGCACGAGCACTGCACGGCCCTCGCCCGGGCACAGCAGCGCCCGCCAAAGTGCTCCGGGAGCGCGGGCCGGGGCTCGGCTGACACGGTGGCGCCGCCGAGCCACCGGGCCTGCCAGCTCAGGCGCCCCCGGCTCTGCTTGAAGGACACCTGGCCGGAGCGCGCCGGGATGCGCTCACAGCACCCCTCCAGCATGCAGCCGGGGCAGAGGGAGCGCTCGCAGTGCGCGCACCAGTCAAAGATTTCATAGGCCTTGCCACGTCGTTCACAGCCCGCGCACACATCGAACATCGCTGAGCCTCCCGGCTTCCTCGGCCACCGTAGGGGCCGGCTCCGACATGAAGGCGCGGCGCTACCTGGCGAGGGCGGAGGCCCGCGGCGCGGCCTCACGGCCCCACCCGCCGGGAACGTGTCGAATCCCCGGCCTGTTTTGGAGAGTAGGGGACGCGGAAGGTTCAGTGCCCGGCGGCCGAGGTTGCTCGCCTGCTCGCTGCCGTTGAGCCGACAAATGGGCTTTGCACCGAGATTGCATTGATTTGGTGGATTCCGAGGCTCCGCCTCCCTACATGGGAAGAGTCATGTTGCAGCGCAGAAAGGTCATCGGGGTGATGGGCTCCGGGCGGGACGAGTACCGCGAGTGGGTGATCCCCCTGGCGCGGTGGATCGCCGAGCACGGGTACGATCTGCTCACGGGCGCCGGAGAGGGGGTCATGCGCGTGGCGGCGGAGGCGTTCGTCGCCGTGCCTGGCCGGCGGGGCGTCTCCATCGGCATCGTCCCGGGCGAGCTGGTGGACGGGGTGTACAAGCCCCGTCCCGGCTACCCCAACCCGAGCGTGGAGCTGCCCGTCTTCACCCACCTGCCGCTGAGCGGAAACCAGGGCCAGGAAGTCATGAGCCGCAACCACCTCAACGTCCTGACGGCCCACGCCATCGTCGTCCTGCCGGGCGGCCCGGGCACTGCCTCCGAGGCCGCGCTGGCCGTGCGCTACCGCAAGCCGACCCTGCTCTTCGGGCCCGAGCGGGAATTCCGGCGTTTCCCGGAGCTGCTCGAGCGGACGGAGTCCCTGGAGCGAGTCTGCGACTGGCTGCTGGGTACGGTGCGGTAGCCTCGGGCGCGCAAACCTGGCAGGTCGGCCGGGTGGACGTTCTGGTATGCTGAGTGGCGAACACTCCGCCGCTGTGTGTCTCTAGTGACACGGCATACCCCGGGCGTCGTTCCAGTCATGATCAGTGCAGAGTACCCGCAGGCAAGTTGGTTCCTCGTGGTGTGCATCGGGGTGTTCCTGGTCGTCATCGCCCTGCCGCTGCTGTTGGTCCCGCTCACCTGGGCCCGGTGGTTCGGGTGGAAGCTGCCGGAGGGGAACAACGATCTGACGGTGTACTTCGGGCGGTGCCTGGGCGCGACGGCGCTCACCCTCATCTTCGCGGTGGCGCACGGCATCCCGGATCCCAAGAGCCACCACCTGCTCTTCGAGATCATCGCCATCGTCTCGGGGCTGATGATCCTCATCCACCTGTGGGGTGCCATCCGCAGGACACAGCCGCTCTCGGAGACGGTGGAGATCGCCGTCTGGGTGGTGGTGTTCGCCTTCTCGTCCTGGATTCGCTTCTCCGTGCTGCCCTGAGCCATGCTCCCGCACACCCATCAGCGCGACAGGGGGGGGAAGTGAACGAGCGGATGACGCTGGCCTCACTGGCGCCCTATGTCCCGGCGGCGATCGTCCGCCGGCTGGCGCAGCTGGGAGAGGCGCCCCTGCCGCCCGTGGAGCCCGCGCGTGGCGCCAGCCTGCTGCTCGACATCGCCGGCTTCACCCCCATCGTCGTCTCGCTGAGCGGCGCGGGCCCCCGGGGCATCGACGCGCTCCAGCGCCTGCTGTCCAGCTACTTCACGGAGATGATCGAGGGCATCCGGGACTACGGCGGGGACATCTACCAGTTCGCCGGGGACTCGGTGCTGGCCCTCTTCGAGTCGGAGCGCGGCGAGACCGACGCGGACGTGGTGCGGCGCGCGGCGGTCTGCGGCACCCACGTGCAGAAGAAGCTGGCGCGCTTCGGCAGCCTGGAGCTGCTGGGCCAGCGCTTCACCCTGTCCTCGCGCATCGGCGTGGGCTTCGGTGAGTGCCACCGCATCATCCTGGGCGAGCAGGAGCAGTGGCTGCAGTCGGGGCTCATCGGCCAGCCGCTGGAGCAGACGGTGGCGGCGGAGAAGAAGGCGGCCGGCGGCGAGGTGATCCTCAGCCGCGAGGCCCGCGCGCTGCTGGCGTCCGACGCGGAGGGCGAGGCGCGTGACGGCTTCCTGCGCTACCTGCCCCCGGTGCACCCCACGCCGCTGCCGCCCCGCCCGCTGCCGGTGGGCGGCGCCCGGGCGCTGGGGCAGTGCGCGCTGCTGCTGCACCCGGAGCTGTTGCGCAAGGTCATCACCACGCACCAGGGCTTCGCCGGAGACTTCCGCGACATCACCTGTGTCTTCGTGCGCGTGGGCACCCAGCACTCCCACGCCGACGCGGAGGCGTTCGTCCGGGAGATGAACGCCTTCTTCACCTTCGCCCAGAAGGAGAGCAGCGCGCACCGCGGCGTGCTGCTGATGCCGGACTTCACGGACAAGGGCAACGTCCTCTACTTCGTCTTCGGCGCGCCCACCGCGCAGCAGAACAAGGAGCTGCTGGCCTGCCACTTCGCCAAGAAGCTGCTGCACGGCCTGGCGATGTTCCCCTTCATCGAGGATCTGCGCATCGGCGTGGCCACGGGCCCGGCGTACTGGGGCGAGATGGGGGCGCCGTCGCGCAAGGGCTACTGGGCGCTGGGCGAGGTGGTGAACATCGCCGCCCGGCTGATGGCGCACGCGAAGGAGCCCGGCGTCCAGGTGGACGCGAACACCCAGCGGAAGGTCCACCACGAGTTCTCCACGCTGCACGTGGAGGACGCGAAGCTCAAGGGCGTCTCGCGCGTGGTGCCCGTCTACCGCGTGCAGACCGAGTCGCGGCAGGTGCGCAGCCTGCTCATCAAGGGGCAGGGGGAGATCGTCGGCCGCCGCAAGGAGCTGGACACGCTGCGGCAGGCGGTGGAGGAGTCCATCGCCGGGGCCGGGCGCGTGTGCGTCATCTCCGGCGAGGCGGGCATCGGCAAGTCGCGCCTGTCCAGCCGGCTGGTGGAGCTGGCCGAGGCGCACGGCGCCTTCACGCTGTACGGCATCTGCTACTCGTACGAGACGTTCACCCCGTACTTCCCCTGGAAGGAAGTGCTGGTGCAGCTCTTCCAGCTGCGCGAGGGGGACGGGCCGGAGGCGCGGCTGGAGCGCATCCGCCGCGTCTTCGAGGGGCTGGAAGGCGTGGGGCCGGAGTGGGTGCCGGTGCTGGCGGGCATCATGGGCCTGCCGGTGGTGGAGGACGAGCTCACCGCCTCGCTGGACGCGCGCCAGAAGAACCAGCAGGTGTTCCACATCATCCACCAGCTGCTGGTGCGGGTCTCCGAAGTCACCCCACTGCTGCTCTTCTTCGAGGATCTGCACTGGGCGGACCGCATCTCGCTGGATCTGATCGAGTACGTGGCCGCGCGCATCGCCCCGCTGCGCAAGACGCTGCTGGTGACGATGCGGCCAGGGGACGCGCTGCGCTCGCTGTACGATCTGGACACCTTCCGCCTGGTGGAGCTGTCCCAGCTCGACGAGGAGGACACGCGCGAGCTCTTGCGGCTGCACCTGAAGCTGTCTCCGCCGAACACGGCCCTGGAAGACATGCTGATGGCCAAGGTCCAGGGCAACCCCTTCTTCATCGAGTCGCTGGTGGAGGGGCTGGTGGAGGAGGGGCACCTGGAGGAGTCCACCGCGGGCGGGCGGGTGCTGCGGCGCAGCCTGCAGAGCATCCGGATTCCGGACTCCATCCAGGACGTGGTGCTCAACCGCATCGATCTGCTGCCGGAGCTGGAGAAGCTCATCGTCAAGGTGGCGTCCGTGGTGGGGCGCATCTTCTCGCTGGACGCCGTGCACGCGCTGCTGCCAGAGGGCATCGACCTGGACGAGGCGAAGCGGGCCATGGCGGCGCTCACCGGCCTGGGGATGATCCTCCTGGAGATGGAGGAGCCCTACACCTGCCTCTTCAAGCACATCGTCATCCGCGACGTGGCCTACAACACGCTGCTGGTGTCGGGGCGCGAGGATCTGCACCGGCGCCTGGCGCGCTTCCTGGAGGAGAAGGCCGCCGACACCGTCGTCAAGCCGGCGGGCATCCTCGCCTACCACTACCTGGCGGGGAACGACGAGGCGAAGGGGCTGGAGTACACGCTGATGGCCGCGCGGGCCGCCAAGCGGCAGTACGCCAACGAAGAAGCCATCCACCACTACAACAAGGCCCTGGAGGTGCTCTCCACCTCGGAGACGCTGGATCGGGCCGTGGTGCTCGAGGACACGCGCCAGGTGATGCTGGAGCTGGCGCAGACGCTGCTGCAGGACGGCAACTACGACGCCGCCATCCAGATGTTCGAGCAGCGCCTGTCGGAGGAGGACGCGGCGGACCTGCGCGCGGAGATCCACGTCGGCCTGGGCCGCGCCTTCCAGGAGAAGGGCGCCACCGGCCGCGCCATCCAGGAGCTGGAGAGCGCGCTGAAGCTCATGGGGCGCGCGCCGCCGCGGACCCAGGCGGGGCTGGTGCTGCGCACGGCGTTCAACATGGGCATCCACCTGCTGAGCCGGGCCTTCCCGTGGATCCTCCGGCCGGTGCCGGCCCACAAGCTGGCCCTCTTCATCAAGCAGCTCAACACGCTCATCTCGCTGATCAAGATCTACTACTTCGTGGATCTGTCCAAGCTCACCTGGGCCACCCTGGTGTCGCTCAACATGGCCGAGCGCTCCCGCACGGACTACGGGCTGAGCCAGGCCAGCGGCTACTACGCCACCATGCTCTTTGGCGCCGGGCTGCTGAAGCGCTCGCTGCGCTACCTGACGCGGGCGCTGGAGTTCGGCAAGCGCTCGCGCGACGTGGTGGCGGAGGGCATCGCGCTCAGCCGCCTGGGCATCAACGCCCTGTTCAACAACGATCCGGAGCGGGCCGCCAGGCTGGAGGAAGAGGCCATGGCCATGCTCCGCGCGGCGGGCGAGCGCTGGGAGGTGCAGACCGCGACCATGATCGTCGCCACCAGCCACTTCACCTCCGGGCGCTTCGAGATCGCCGAGAAGTACTACCGGGACATGGGGGCGCTGGGCGTGGAGCTCAACGCGCTGATGCACCAGGGCTGGTCCCACGCCTGGGTGCCCATGTGCCGCTACCTGCGAGGCGACGGCGACGTGGCCGAGCTGTGCGCGGAGGTGGAGAAGGGGCTGAACATCAGCATCCAGGTGGATGATCTGGCCAACCAGTGCGCGGCGCTCAACCACCTGGCCAACATCTCCGTGCGCGAGCACCGGGTGGAGGAGGCCGCGCAGGTGGCCGTGCGCGCCTTCAAGACGTTGTGGAAGTACCAGGTGCTCGTGCCGTTCCTGCAGATCGGCCTGGTGGACGCGGCGGAGGCCGCGCTCTTCGCGCTGGAGGAGGGCGCCACCTCGGTGCCGCGCGCGAAGCTCCTGCGCATCGTCCGGCTTGCCACCTTCAAGGCGCGGGCCCTGTCGCGCATCTACCCGTACCTGAAGGGGCCCTCGCTTCGGGTGACGGCGCGGGCCCTGAAGCTGCGCAAGGGCCTGGGCGCCGCCGAGCCCGTCTTCCTGGAGGCCATCTCCGTGCTGGAGAAGGGGCCCAACCGCTGGGAGCTGGGCGTGGCGTGCTTCGACGCGGCCGTCGCCCTGCCGCACCGCCGCTCGCAGCTGCTCGCGCGGGCCCGGGAGATCTTCACCGCCATCGGCGCCAAGGCCGAGCTGCGCCGCGTGCAGCGGATGATGCCGCTGCTCGCCTCCCCCATGGCGCTGGCTCCCTCCACCTCCGCCTCAACTGAGCCGCTGCGGCTCTAGCCCCAGCTTCGCCATCTGCTGGGCGTCCCAGTCCTCGAGGGCATCCAGGCCCGCGATGTAGCGGCGCGCCTTGTTGCGCAGCGGGTTGCGGATGCTGAGGATCTCCGGCCCGGAGAAGAGGATCGTCGTCTTGTAGCGCGGCATGGCGCTCATGGTGAGCTTGGACCAGTAGTGCCGGGCCACGTTGGGCAGGCTGCCCAGGGTGTTGCACAGCCGGGTGAAGTGCTCCACCACCTCCGAGGGGTGGAGGTTCTTCGGGCGGTGGCACAGGGTGTAGCCGTCATAGTCCCGGCTGATGGTGCCCGGCAGCAGGCGCCCCGCCGCGTGCAGCTCCCGGAAGAAGGGCGTCTCCGGGTACGGGCTGACGATGCCCAGGAACGTCACCGAGAAGTACTTCAGGTCGGCCAGGTACTCCGGCAGCTTGACCAGGTACTCGTTGGTGTCTCCGTCCGCGCCGACGATCAATCCGAACGAGAGCAGGATGCCGGCGGAGAAGACGCGCTGGATGACGGCGTCCACCTCGGACAGCTTGTTCTGGCCCTTGTTCATCGCCTTGATGGAGTCCGGGTTGAGCGACTCCAGGCCGGTATAGATGTAGCGGCAGCCGGAGCGCGCCATCAGCTTCACCAGCGCCTCGTCCTTGAGGACGTTGAAGGTGAGCGCGCAGCCCCACGTCATCTTCAGCGGCAGCAGCGCCTCGCACAGCTCCCGCAGGTACTTGGGCGAGCCGCCCAGGTTGTTGTCCAGGAAGATGAACGACTTGCTCATGAGCCCCATGAAGTTGGGGTTCCACACCATGCGCGTCTTGATCTCGTCGATGACCTGGGGAATGGGACGGTAGCGGTACTTCTCGTGCCCGGTGAGCACGCAGAAGTTGCACGTGAAGGGGCAGCCGCGCGACGCCTCGATGCCCGGCAGCCGCACCTTGTTGCTGCTGAAGTCGATGAGATCGTACCGGTACGGCTGGATGGAGGCCGCCCCGAGCGAGGGCAGGCTGTAGCGCTTCTGGAGCTGGCCCTTCTCGAAGTCCTGGATCAGCGCGGGCACGTTGGGCTCGGGCTCGCCGGTGATGATGGCGTCGAAGTACCGGGCGGCGTCGTCGGCGAAGTGGCCCGCGTGGCGCCCGCCGGCCACCGTCGTCATCCCCCGCTGGCGGAACAGCGTGGAGAGCACCTTGGTGTGCTCGTAGTACGAGTGCAGATAGGAGAAGAAGACCAGATCCCAGTGGCGATCCAGCGGGATGTCCGTCTCCTTCTCGTTGAAGATCTCGATCTCGGCGTGCGGAGGGCAGAGTCCGGCAATCAGCTCGGGCACCGCCGACTGCATGATGGAAGGCTCTTTGACGCGCTGACGCGTGGGGTGGGTGTACGTGGCGATGATGGCTATACGCATAGTGGGGTGATGCAGGGTCAGGCATCGGCCAGGGGCACCGGGCGGCCCCTGGCTCACGGCTCGCGCTCTCGCGCACCCGCTGCCGGGTGTCAGGTCGTGCCGCGGGCCTCGCCCTCGCGCCGGGTGGGCACGCGCACGTCCCAGGCCAGCCCGAGCAGCTCCAGCAGGCGGATGAAGAGCCAGCCTGGATCCCACTGCCACCACGTCCAGCCGTGACGCGCCGAGGCCGGGTAGGCATGGTGGTTGTTGTGCCAGCCCTCACCCAGGGCGAGCACGCTCACCCACCACACGTTGGTGCTCTGGTCTCGCGTCGCGTTGGGCCGTCCTCCCAGCCTCGGCAGGTGGCTGGCCGAGTTGACCAGGTAGGTGCTGTGCATCCAGCTCACCATGGGCAGGAAGAAGCAGGCGGGCAGCGCCTCCCAGCCCAGCACGAAGCCCAGCACCACCACCGTCACCACCTGGGGCACCAGCCGGTAGCGCAGCAGCCAGTGGTAGTAGCGGTGCTCGACGATGTCGCGGCACCACGTCTTCCAGTCCTCCGCGCCCGTGGAGTCGTCGTCGAGGATCCACCCCAGGTGGGCGTACCAGAAGCCGCGCTGGGGCGAGTGGATGTCCCCCGGGGCATCCGAGTGGGCGTGGTGGATGCGGTGGGTGGCCGCCCAGAGCAGGGGGCTGCCCTGGCCGGTGAGCATGGCCACGGTGACGAGCGCGTACTCCACCCAGCGCGGGCAGTCGAAGGCGTGGTGGCAGATGCGCCGGTGCAGGCCGACCGTGGTGCCCAGGCCGATGCTCACGTACACGCACAGTGCGATGGGCAGCGCATACGGTGGCACCGGGAGGAAGAACGCGGATGCCGCCAGGGCATGAACCACCACCAGATAGGCGACGACGAGCTTGTTGATGCGGGGACGCGGAGCAGAAGTGTCAGCCATGGCACACGGCGGGTAGGTGGGTGCCCTACCGAACTTAGCCCGATTTGCGTGCCGTTGTAAGGTTTCCGCCCCACGGGCCCTGGCAAAATGCGTGGGCGGCAGTGGCAACCTGCCACGCTGGCGCAGTCCGCGAGCGGAGGGCGCTCGGGCGTCCGTGTGGGTGCGCAAGTTGCTAGGAGGGGGAACGCGGCCCGCGAGCGGGGCGTTGAGCGGTCCAAGCCATGCGCCACACCCTCGTCCCCATCCTGCTGCTGTGCGTCGCGCTGGTCAGCGTGGGAGTGGGCGTGGTCGCCGTCATCCAGCGCAGCCGCGCGGAGCTGGTGCAGCAGTTCGCCCGGGATCGCCAGGCGCAGCTCGACGAGGCGACGCGGGGCGTCGTGGAGGCGCTGGAGGATGTGAGCGAGGACCTGCTCTTCGCCGGAGAGCTGCTCTCCCAGCCAGGCACCTCGGGGGAGCACCGGCGCGAGCTGCGGGCGCTGCTGGAGGTGATCGGCCAGTACAAGGTCATCGCCGCGTATGACGCGGCGGGCGTCGAGCAGCTGCGGCTGGTGGATCGCCGGGCCGACCCCGTGGTGGCGCAGGGGCGGTTCTTCCCGGAGCTGGGGGAGACGGCACGCCGGGCGCTCGAGCGTCCTCCGGGAAGCATCACCAGCTCGCCCCCGCTCGGTGGTGGGGAGGGCGGCTGGCTGCGCATCCTGGCCACCGCCATCCCGGCGGAGGAAGGGCGGGCCCGAGGCGCGGTGGCGGTCCTGGTGGACACGCAGTCCCTGTTTGCCCCGCTGCGCATCATCACCTCGGAGTCCGAGGCACGCCTGCTCCTCATCGGCGCGCACGGAAGGGCCAGCCCGGCGAGCGACGCGGGGCTGGTGAGCTGGTACCAGCGGCTGGAGGCGGAGCCAGGGCTCGTGCCCACGTATGCCTCGCTGGCGGAGAAGATGCGGGCCGGCGAGCGCGGCACGCTGTTGTTCCAGGAGCAGGAGGCGGAGCGACTGGGCATGGGGAGGGCGGAGGCGGTGGCCGTCTTCACCTCCATCCCGCTCAAGGGAGGCAGCCACTGGTCCGCCGCCACGCTGGTGTCCACGATCGCGCTGCGCTCCCACGAGCGGGGCCTCATCATGCGGCTGTCGCTGGCGGCCCTGCTGGTGACGGTGTTCCTCCTGGCCTTCGGGGTGTACGTCTTCCTGGCCCAGCGCCGGGCGGTGGCCCTGCGGGAGAGCCGCCGGCACGCGGATCGGCTCGCGCACCTGCACGACAAGACGCAGAAGATCCTCGACAACATCCCCACGGGGGTGCTGGCGCTCACGGAGCAGGGCCGCATCAGCGCGGTGAACCAGGTCCTGCGCTCGCGGATGCCGTCGAGTGTCGTCGGAGCCCCGCTCGCGGCGGCCTTCCCCCAGGCCTCCGAGCCGGTGATGACCCGCCTGAGGGAGCTGGTGGAGGCCGCCACCCGCGAGGCCCGGGTGCGCAGCCTGCTGGGCGAGCCGCTCGCGCTCTTCGGCGAGGAGGGGCAGTACAGCATCCACGCCGTGCCGCTGGAGGCGAGGGATCCGGAGGTGCGGGCGCTCCTCGTGGTCGAGGACCTCAGCAACATCCGCGCCCTGGAGACGCAGCTGCTGCGCGCCGAGAAGTTCGCGACCGTGGGCGTGCTCGCCGCGGGCATCGCGCACGAGATTGGAACGCCGCTGGGCGTGGTGCGGGGCCGGGCCGAGTACGTGCTCGGGAAGCTGGGGGCCGCCCACCCCCAGGCGGCCGGCGTCGGCGTCATCATCGAGCAGATCGATCGGGTGAGCCGGACCATCCGGCAGCTGCTCGACTTCTCGCGGCTCCAGCCGGCGGCGGTGAGCCCCGTGGCCATCGGGCCGATGATTCGAGACGTGAGCGAGCTGCTCCGCCTGGAGGCCGAGCGACGTCAGGTGCGCATCGAGTGGGAGCTGCCCGAGGGGCTGCCCGCGATCGCCGCCGATCCGGACCAGCTCCAGCAGGTGCTCGTCAACCTGACCCTCAACGCCTGTGATGCGTGCGGCGCGGGAGGCCGCGTCCGGCTGAGCGCGGCGGCGCCGGACGGCTCGTCCGCGGGGGCGTGGGGGTTCGTGACGCTCACCGTCGAGGATGACGGGTGTGGCATTCCCCCCGAGAGCCTCAACCAGGTGTTCGATCCCTTCTTCACGACGAAGAAGCGGGGGCAGGGGACGGGGCTGGGCCTGACGGTGGTGGCCCACGTGGTGCGCAACCACGGGGGCCGGGTGGAGCTGGAGAGCGAGCCCGGCCGAGGCACCCGCGTCACCGTGCTCTGGCCCGCGACAGGGCCCATGGCGACCGAGGAGCGACATGTCATCTAAGGGACGCATCCTGGTCGTCGACGACCACGTGGAGATGGGGCGGATGCTGCGGGACCCCCTCACCGACGAGGGCTACGAGGTGGAGCTCGCCACGGGAGGCGCGGAGGCCATCCGCCTGGTGCGCGCCCACCCGTTCGACGCCGTGCTGAGCGATCTGCGCATGGAGAAGGTGGACGGGTTCGACGTGCTGGCGGCGGTGCGCGCGGTGGATCCGGAGGTGCCCGTGCTGCTGATGACGGCGTTCGGGGGCATCGAGAGCGCGGTGGAGGCGATGCGGCGCGGAGCCTGGCACTACTTCACCAAGCCCTTCCGGCTGGAGGAGGTGCTCATCTACCTGCGGCGGGCGCTGGAGGAGCGGCGGCTGCGCGTGGAGAACCGGGTGCTGCGTCAGGCCGCGGGGCCGGGCGGGCTGGGGGCGCTGGTGGGCCGGAGCGCCGCCATGCGGGGGCTGTACGAGCTGATCGAGCCGGTGGCGCACTCGAGCGCGCCGGTGCTGCTGAGGGGCGAGAGCGGCAGCGGCAAGGAGCTGGTCGCGCGCGCGCTGCACTCGGAGGGGCCCAGGGCCGCCCAGCCCTTCGTGGCCGTCAACTGCACCGCGCTGCCCCACGCCCTGCTGGAGAGCGAGCTCTTCGGGCACGTGAAGGGGGCCTTCACCGGGGCGACGACGCCTCGGCGGGGGCTCTTCGTCGAGGCGGACCAGGGCACGCTCTTCCTGGACGAGATCGGCGACATGCCCTCCGAGCTCCAGGCGAAGCTGCTGCGGGTGCTGGAGGACGGAGAGGTGCGGGCGGTGGGCGCGGACGCCAGCCGGAAGGTGGACGTGCGCATCGTCGCGGCCACCCACCAGGATCTGGAGACGCGGGTGCGCGAGGGCCGCTTCCGGGCGGATCTCTTCTACCGTCTCAACGTCGTCACCCTGCGGATTCCGCCCCTGCGCGAGCGGCGCGAGGACATCCCGATGCTCGTCGAGCACTTCGTCTCGCGGGCGCGCGCGCGAAACCCCCGCTCGAAGGTGACGGCGCTGTCGCCCGAGGTGGTCTCCGCGCTGGGCACCATGCCCTGGCCGGGCAACGTGCGCGAGCTGGAGAACCTGGTCGAGCGGCTGGTGGTGCTCGTGCCTCGCGAGACGGTGGAGCTGGCGGACCTCAGGCTGCATGCACCCTCGGTGAACCCCGAGGCCCACCCGCTCACCCTGGCCCAGGAGGAGCTGTGGTCCCTGCGGCAGCTCGAGGGCGAGTACATCGCCTGGGTGGTGGCTCGCTGCGGAGGCAACAAGACGCGGGCCGCGGAGCTGCTCGGCATCGACGTCTCCACCATCCACCGCCGCGAGCGGGAGAAGGGCCCTGGCAATTCGCCACGGTAGGGTGGCGCGATACCAGGGTGGACGGCTCGGGCGCGGGCCTTCCCGAGGGAGGGCGAGGGCGGCATGTGCGTTGCTTGAGAGCAGGGCATGCGCACCTTCCTCCTTCCCCTGACGCTGCTCGCGATGGGCGCGAGCGCCTGTGCCACGAAGTCCGCGGCCACGGTCTCCTCTGACGACATGGCCTCGGCGAACACGCCGGCTCGCTCCGAGCCGGTCAAGCCGCCGCCGCCTGCTCCGAAGGAGGTGGCCGAGCTGCCCCGGCTGGACTTCGGACCCATCTACTACGAGCTCGACTCGGCGACCCTGCGGCCCGAGTCGCGAGCGCTGCTCGAGCGTGTCGCGGAGGCGCTGCGGCCGCGCTCCGAGGCACTGGTGGCGATCTCCGGACACACCTGCGAGCTGGGCACCACCGAGTACAACCTGGCGCTGGGCCAGCGCCGGGCCGCGGCGGCGAAGGACTACCTGGTGAAGCTCGGCGTGGAGCGGGATCGCATCTCGATCATGTCCTACGGCGAGGAGCGCCCGGCGGAGTCGGGCAGCGGCGAGAGCGTCTGGTCCCGGAACCGCCGCAGCGAGTTCTCGGTCTCCGTGGCCCACGCGCGGGCGACGGGCCACTGATCGTGGCGACGGGACAGGCTGGCCACGCGCTGCTGCTGGGCGCTGACGACTCGCTCGCCGAGCTCCTCTCCGACGTGCTCGCGGAGGTGGGGATCTCCCTGCACGTGGGGGAGGAGCGCTCCGCCCGCCCGGATCTCGTGCTCGTCCAGGTCGAGCGAGGCGAGGGCATCCTGAACGCGCTGCAGCTGGCTCGGGATGGCACCTACCCGGCGCCTGTCTTCATCCTGCTCCCGTTCGCCGATGACAGGCTCATGCAGCGCGCGCTGCGGCTGGGCGCTCGAGGGTGCTTCGCGCTGGGGCAGCCGCTCGAGGGGCTGAGGCAGATGCTGCTCGCGGCGCTCCCGGCTTCCGGCAGGGCCGCGACCCCTTCGGCCCCCCGACGCAGGACTCCGCCTCCCGGGAGGTACGATGAGTGACTTCGAGCGGGAGACCACGCTCTTCGAGGATCAGGGCGTGCTCGTCACGAGCGAGCGGGTAGTCGCCGAGGGGCGCACATGGCCGCTCCGAGAGGTGGAAGGTGTGGACTCCATCCGCCGCGGCCCACGCATGTTTCCGTGGCTGATGACCTTGATGGGAGGCCTGGTCGTGGGGCTGCCCATGCTCCTGTCGGCCATGGCGAGTCCGAGCGCTCGGGGCGGTGAGCTCTACGAGCTGGCCCTGGCGCTGGCGGGGGCGGCCATCTTCGGCTCGATCGCCGCGCTCCTGCTGATGGGGGACACATACTGGCTCGTGTTGCGGATGCGGCAGAGTGAGGGTCGGGTTCTCCGCAGTCGGGACCCGCAGCGAATCTCACACCTGGTGGCGGTGGTAGCGCGGGCGGTGGCGGCGCGGCAGCGGACTTGAACGGACAGAACAGAGAACGGGAGGAGTGGTGGGAGAGCGAGATCCAGAGGGCGCCAGGAAGTCGAGCGTCCTCTTCAAGGCCGTGGTGCAGCCGCTGCAGGACTTCTTCCGGCTGGAGGCCGCGAGCGGCATCCTGCTGATGTGCTCGGCGGCGATCGCGCTGGGCTGGGCCAACTCGCCGTGGCGTGACAGCTACACGGCGATCTTCGAGGCGCCGCTGACCATCGGCGTGGGAGGAAGCCAGGTCCACTTCACCGTCCACCACCTCATCAACGATGGGCTGATGGCCCTCTTCTTCTTCGTGGTGGGGATGGAGATCAAGCGGGAGCTCGTCGTGGGCGAGCTGCGCAGCCTCTCGCGAGCGCTCCTGCCGCTGGTCGCGGCGCTGGGAGGGATGGTGGTGCCCGCGGCCGTCTACGTGCTGCTCAACCGCGATGGGCCCGGGCTGAAGGGCTGGGCGATTCCCATGGCCACGGACATCGCCTTCTGCATCGGCTGCCTGAGCCTGCTGAAGAAGCGGGTGCCGCACGCGCTGGTGGTCTTCGTCACGGCGCTGGCCATCTTCGACGACATGGGCGGCATCCTGGTGATCGCCTTCTTCTACGGCTCGGGGCTCCACGTGAGCTGGCTGCTCGGGGCGCTGGCCGTGACGGTCGGGCTCTTCGTGCTCAACCGGCTGCGCGTGGTCAACGGGCTCGCGTACGGAGTGGGCGGGGTGGCGCTCTGGTACACGCTGCACCACGGAGGCATCCACGCCACCATCGCGGGCGTCATCCTGGGGATGATGATCCCGACGCGCGCGCTGCGCTCATCCCTGGAGGTGCTCACGCAGCTCCATGCCCACACCGAGAACCTCCTGCGCCAGCGTCGCAACGAGGAGCTGGACGACGCGGAGGTGCTGTCCATCGAGGAGCGGATGGAGGACCTGGAGTCGCCACTCAACCGGTTCGTGCACCTGCTACACCCCTACGTGGCCTTCGGCATCATGCCGCTGTTCGCGCTGGCGAACTCGGGCGTCTCCCTGGCGGGAGTCGGGCTGGCGGAGCTGAAGGACCCCATCTCGCTGGGGGCGGCGCTGGGGCTCTTCCTGGGCAAGCAGCTCGGCATCTTCCTCTTCGTGCTGCTCGCGGTGCGCCTGGGGCTGGCGTCGATGCCGGGGGGCGCCTCGCGGGTGAAGCTCTACGGAGTGGCGGTGATCGCGGGCATCGGCTTCACGGTGGCGCTCTTCATCGCGGGGCTCGCCTTCCCGGAGCCGAGCATCCTCGATCGCGCGAAGCTGGGAATCCTGATCGGGTCGCTGGTGTCCGGAGTGGTGGGGTACCTCGTCCTCCGGTTCACCTCGCCCGTGGAGGAGAAGCCCCAGGCGCAGGCCCTTCCGGCTCAGGTCTGAGGCGCCTCGCGGCTCAGAACGTGCCGCTCTGGATGACCTGCTCGGCGCGTGAGCACAGCAGGGACACGAACAGGCCGAACGCGGCGAAGCGCTCGTTGGTCGTCTGCCCCTTCGCATAGCGGTAGTAGATCTGCTGCGCGATGACGGCGAGCCGGAACAGGCCGAACACGTAATAGAAGTGGATGTCCTGGATGGGCAGGCCGGACTTCCGAGCGTAGGCCTCCACCACCTCGCGGCGGGTCATCATGCCCGGCGCGTGGGTGGGGAGCATGCGGGCCATCTGGAACTCCTCCGGATCATCCGCCTGGACCCAGTACGCCAGCGAGCAGCCCAGATCCATGAGCGGATCGCCCAGGGTGGCCATCTCCCAGTCGAGCACGCCGATGATCTTCAGCGGGTCCTTGGGATCGAGGACGACATTGTCGAACTTGTAGTCGTTGTGGATGAGCGCGGCGCGTCCGCTCTCGGGAGGCTGGTGCGCGGCGAGCCACTTCATGAGCTCCTCGGCGTCGGGCACGTCCTCGGTGCGCGCCTTGCGGTAGCGCTCGCTCCAGCCCTCGACCTGGCGGCGTACGTAGCCCTCGGGCTTGCCGAAGTCCGCCAGCCCCGCGGCCTGGACATCCACATGGTGCAGGGCCACCTGCACGTCCACCAGGTGCTCGCAGAGCGTCCGCGCGTCCTGGGGGCTCAGGTGGAGGTTCGCGGGCAGATCCTTGCGCAGGATGAGGCCGTGGATGCGCTCCATCACGTAGAAGGGGCAGCCCATGACGCTCTCGTCCTCGCAGTAGACGACGGGCTTGGGGCAGTAGGGGAACACGCGCTGCAGGGCGGAGAGCACGCGGAACTCTCGCCCCATGTCGTGGGCCGTCTTCGCCTTGGTTCCGAAGGGAGGCCGGCGGAGCACCCACTCCTTGTCGCCCTGGCGCAGGAGGTAGGTGAGGTTGGAGGCGCCTCCCGCGAACTGGGTGATGTGCAGGGGGCCGGTGAAGACGGGGTTCTGGCGGGCCAGCCACTCCTGCAGCCTGCCAGCGTCCAGCTCCTCCCCGGAGCGCGGGGGCCGGGTCTCTTCGCGAGTGCTCATGATCGTTCTCTCAGCGGTAGGTGAGCAGGCCGGGATCTCCCGCGAGCTCCAGGTGGGCCACGTTGTTGAAGCCGGACAGCATCAGCGTGCCGCGGCGCAGGCGCAGCTCGGTGAGGGAGGCGTTGTAGATCGTCCAGTTGAGGGCGAAGGTCTTCTCGGTGGTCAGCCCGAGCGCGGCCTGGACGGAGAAGGCGATGGGGCCGCCCGAGGTGACGATGACGATGCGATCGTGGTTGGAGCGGGCCATGCGCTCCAGGCTCTCGCGCAGACGTGTCTGGAAGGCCTCCCACGACTCGAAGGGAGGGCGCTCGTGCGGGGTGCCGTCGACCCAGTGCTGCATCGCGCGCGCGAAGGCCGTCTGGAACTGACGGGTGTCCGAGAAGAGGGCGACGCGATCATCGGGCGACAGCCCCAGCTCCTGCATGACGCGGGGCAGGTACGCGCCGAAGATGGCCTCGTGATCGTACTCGTTGAAGCCGGCATGCGCGTCGGTGGACGGCGGTGTCTCCAGGCCCTGGAGCATCCCGGCGAGCGTGGCGCGCTGGCGGTCCAGGGTGCCGCTGATCCATGCGTCCGCGCGGAAGCCGGTGCGATGGAGGTGCTGGCCCAGCAGGAGCGCCTGGCGCTCGCCCAGAGGCGAGAGCCGGTCATAGTGGCTGGCCCCGAAGGAGGCCTGGCCGTGGCGGACGAGGTAGAGGCGGGTCATCTCTTGGCGGCAGGTGGGGGGAAACTAACAAGGTTCTCATGACACTGCGCGCCGATTCCAGGTAGCGTTGACACTTCAAAGGGGCGCGACGATGAATGTGGACTCATGGCGCCTTCCTCTTGCGCGGAGGCATGCGCTGGGGCTTCGGCGCTGTCGTGGGTTGGCGCTGGCCATGCTGTTCGCGGGCTGCTCTCCAGCTCATCTGGATCCCGATGTCGTGCGTCCCTCGCCAGGAGCCCTCCTTCTGGAGCGCATCCCGGGACCAGGCTTCAGCGCCTTCGATTCCTAACTCCGATTTCCGAGGATGATGTGCTCTTCGTCGTGTCCCAGGGGCTGCGACATGGCTTTGAGGTCCGCACGAAGGATGGCGACTTGCGGCTCTCCATTGTCGCTTTCTTCTCGGACGACCATGTCAGTCCGACGTGCAGTGGCTTCTATGTCTACACGCCGCAGACAAGCCAGATCTTGAAATGGACTCGAGACGAAGGACGATGGGCCTGCGAGCAGACTCACGTCGTCAAGTGGCGCGAGGGTGACTCTCTGCGGTTCGATATCCAAGAGGCTCAGGCACCCTGTGCACAGAGGAATGCGCCATGAGGGGCTCGCTCCTGCTCATCGCAGTCGGTCTTTCCAGTTGTGTCCGGAGCCCGGTCCCCCACCCGGCGCCGTTGGAGCAGGATGAGTCCATCGTATTCCCGAAGTTCTCTGGTGCCGATACCCTCGTGACAGAAGAGCCGGGGCGAACATACGAGTTGGACGGGGCGACGTTTCGGGCGCTCACGACCGCTTTTCAGGACTTCCTTCCCATGGCCACCCAGGAGTCTCCACCCTGCTGGAGCATGCCGGAGGCCTACCGCTACCGGGTCCTTCGGCAAGGGAACATCCTCTTCATCCACATCTCCGCGGAGCCTGCCGCCTGTGAAGGCAAGTTCCTGATGCTGGACTCTGGCGTGCGATACGCCATCAGCGTGGATGGCCGCATCCTCAGGCGTCTGTTCACCGGAGAGCCCGAAGGGGTCCCCCCCCCTGTGCCCATGGATGGGGGGACGAGTGGAGGCTCGGTTGAGCTCGACCTCTCACCCCTCCAGGCCGCGCCCGCGGAGGACCTGCCCCCATTCTTGCGCGCGCGCGGGCTCGATGGAGGCATTGTGACGGAACTGGATGCGGGAGTGGCTCGAGACGGGGGCGTTACCGAGCCATTGGCTCGGTAGGAGCCGCATGGCTGGGACGTCCCTTCAGAAGATCGATCGTTCCGTCGGAGGAGGCTGATTGAGGCCGGAGCCCGCTCAGCGGGCCTTGCCGATGTGCTTGTCGTAGTGCTCCTGCAGCGCGACGAAGTAGCCGCGCTCCTCCCAGAGCGCCGCGGCGAGCCGGTCCGCCAGGGAGGCCACCTCGGCGGCCTCTCCCTGCTCCGGACTGCGGGGCTGCCCCACCAGGGGATTCATCAGGGCCTTGGCGACCTCGGTGAGCAGCAGCCGGCTGCCCTCGAAGAGCCGCCCCAGCAGCTGGTTGATGGGCCGCGAGTCCATCTCCTTGCAGGCCGCCAGGATGGCGTCGTGCACCTTCAGCGCGGCGTCTCCCTCCAGCGAGCTCGCGCTCAGGTCCCCACGGACCAGGGCGTGCTGGAGCAGGTAGCCGTGGTGCAGGGAGTACGAGGCCATGTCCACGCAGTCCTTCACCCAGAGCACCAGGAAGGCCTTGCGCCAGACCCTCCGGAAGGGAAGGAGCGCCACCGACTTGAGGAACCCGAGCAGCTGGCTGCCCAGGGTGGACTTCACGTGCGAGCCGGCGAGGACCCTCAGGGCCTTGGGGGGAGCGGACAGGCCATGCTCCTGGAGCACGGCGCGGACCATGCGCTCGCGCACCTGGCGGAGCGCGTAGTCGTCCAGGTAGGGGATGGGGATGAGCGGCGTCAGGCCGGAGACCACGGCATGGAAGGCCACGCGTCCGATCTGGGGCGGCGGAGCACTGGAGGGTCGCGGAGTCGACTCAGTCATGCCCTATTCATACACCTCTCGACGCTGAGGCGTGTTCCGCCTCACCCGTTGGCTCGAGGAGTGATACAAGCCGCTGACGTGAAGGAACCTTCGACTCCTCCAGCTGATGTCACCTTCGACTCCCTCGGGCTCGAGGCCCCTCTCGTCGAGGCGATTCGTGCCCTCGGATACGAGGAGCCCACCCCCATCCAGCAGGCGGCGCTCCCTCCGCTGCTCGCGGGCAAGGATCTGCTCGGCATTGCCGCGACGGGGACGGGGAAGACGGCCGCGTTCGCGCTCCCGCTCCTGCAGCACCTCACCCCAGGGAGCCGCGGGCCGTTCACCGCCTCGGCGCTCGTGCTCGTGCCCACGCGAGAGCTCGCCATGCAGGTGGCCGAGGCCATCCACCGCTATGGCCAGAAGCTGGGCGTGAGCGTGCTGCCCCTCTACGGCGGGCAGGTGATCGGCCAGCAGCTCCGGGTCCTCAAGCGGGGCGTGGACGTCGTCGTCGCCACTCCCGGCCGGGCGCTCGACCACCTCCAGCGCAAGACGCTGAAGCTCGAGGAGGTGCGCACCGTGGTCCTCGACGAGGCCGACGAGATGCTCGACATGGGCTTCGCCGAGGATCTCGAGGCCATCCTGTCCGCCACGCCCGAGGAGCGACAGACGGCGCTCTTCTCCGCGACGCTCCCGCCGCGCATCGCCGCCATCGCCGAGCGCCACCTCCGTGAGCCCGTGCGGGTGCGCATCGCCCGCGAGAAGGTGGAGCCGGGCGAGCTGCCGCGCATCCGGCAGACGGCCTACATCGTCCCGCGCGCCTTCAAGGTGGCCACGCTCTGCCGTGTCCTGGACGTGGAGTCCCCCACGGCGGCCATCGTCTTCTGCCGCACCCGCACCGAGGTGGACGAGCTCACCGTGTCCCTCAACGGCCGCGGCTGGCGGGCGCAGGCGCTCCATGGCGGCATGAGCCAGGAGCAGCGCGATCGGGTCATCAAGCAGCTCAAGTCCCACACGACGGATCTGCTGGTGGCCACGGACGTGGCGGCGCGCGGGCTCGACATTCCGCGGCTGTCGCACGTGGTGAACTTCGACGTGCCCAACGCGCCCGAGGCCTACGTGCACCGCATCGGGCGCACGGGTCGGGCCGGGCGCGAGGGCGTGGCCATCACGCTCGTGGAGCCCCGGGAGCACCGGCTGCTGCGCAACCTGGAGAAGCTCACCGGCCAGCGCATCGAGATGGCGGCCGTGCCCACCGTGGCGGACCTGCGCGCCCGGCACCTGGAGCTCACCCGCGCCTCGCTGCGGGAGGTGCTCGTGGCCGGAGGGCTCGATCCGTTCCGGAGCGTGGTCGAGGATCTGGCGGCCGAGTTCGACGTGATGGATGTCGCCGCCGCGGCGGTGAAGTCGCTCCAGGAGTCCCGAGACGATGGGCGCGGGGGGGATGAGGAGGAGATCCCCGTCGTGGCGCCTCCGACCGAGAAGCGATCCCGCTTCGAGAAGCCGGATCGCAAGGGCCCCGCGGAGCGCCCAGGGAAGAAGGCCGGGTTCGCCGAGCGCCCCGGGCGCGCCGAGCATGGGCCCCGCCGCCGAGCGGAGCGGCCGGACTGGGACATCACTCGTCTCTATATTGGAGCGGGCCGGAACGCGGGCATGCGCCCCGCGGATCTGGTGGGCGCCATCGCGGGCGAGGCGGGCCTGGAGGCCTCACAGATCGGCGCCATCCAGATTGCCGATGCCTTCTCGCTCGTGGAGGTGCCCGAGCCGGCCGCCGATCGCATCATCACGGCGCTGCGCCAGGCCACCCTGCGGGGCCGCAAGGTCCCTGTCCGCAGGGATCGCGGCTGAGGGATTCCCGTAGGTCCCGGTGCATTGCGGCGCCGGAGAGCGCTCGATAATCTGTCCGTATGGCCGAGGACGCGAGCGGCGGACCGCCCCAGACAGCTGGAGAAGTATCGGCGGAGATGGCCGAGCTCGAGAGCGTCAGCTCGCAGCCAGCCTACGACTCCTTCGTGGCCGCCGCGAAGGCCGTCGACCCGGCCACCATCGAGGAGTGCTGCGCGGATCTCGTGCTCACCTACCAGAACGTGACGCGCGGAGTGGAGGCGGTGCTCGGCAGCGGGGCGGTGGTCATCGGCAAGCTGCCCAACGTGGACGTCGTGGAGCTCTCGATGCTCCCGCGGCTGGTCCAGGGCGTGGCCTTCGCCGCGCTGCAGGTCCAGCGGGAGCTCCGGTCCATCTCCTTCGGGACGCTGTTCGATCAGGCGCAGACCCTGCGCCGCAAGATGCGCAAGGCCGCCGACGCCCTCGCCGAGGCCGGCCTGCTGGCCGACGCCGACGCGGATGAAGTCCGCCTCCACGGGCAGCAGGACGTCCTGGAGGACTGCCTCGCGCTGGCCGCGGTGTTTCGGCGGAACGAGTCGAGGATCACCGGCCGCTCGCCCGTGAGCCCCACCGAGATCCGCGACGCGGAGCAGATCGCGGAGAAGCTGAAGGTGCTGCTCGGGCAGCAGGCGAGCACGGGCGATGGCGCGCCGAGCCTCGTGAGGTTCATCGAGATGCGCGACCGCTTCTGGACGCTGCTGGTCCTGCGCCATGACGTGCTGTGGCGCTGCGGTGCGTGGCTCTACGGCCGAGCGGTGGACGATCGCGTCCCACCCCTCGTGGTCCGCCAGCCCATGGTCCGCAGGCCTCGGAGCGCGCCGGCGGAGCGTGAGGCCGTCCGGCCGGAGCCGCGGCGGACCATGAACCCTCCGGCCATCATGCCCGCGCGGGTGAGTCCTCCCAGCGCGGCGCCCGTGCGCGAATCGACGCGGCACCTGGACGATCTGCAGCGCGAGCTGGAGAGGAAGACGCGCTTCCTCATCCGGATCGGCGCCATCCGCCCGCGCTGAGCCCGTCCCGGTCCTCGGGCCCCGCCACGGCAGGGCAGGGCGTTACGGCGCGGGACTCTGCGCGTTGGTCGAGGTGGGAGCGGCGTCCGTCAGGACGATCACCTCGGCGCGGCGGTTGAGCTGCCGCTCCTCCTCGGTGGCGGGCCTGGCGCTCAGCGGCCACTCCGCGCCGAAGCCGCGGATGCGCACCTGCGTCGCGGGGATGCCCTGGTTGACCAGGTAGCGGCGCACGGCCTGGGCGCGCCGCAGCGACATGAACATGTCGGAGGTGTCGGTGCCCTCGGTGTCCGCGTGGCCCTCGATGATGACGGTGCCTCCCCGGTGCAGCTCCGACAGCTGGAGCACGGCCTGATCCAGCAGCGGCACGACGCCCGGCAGCTCCGCGCTGCCCTGGGAGAAGGCAATCACCCCTCGCAGGACGACCTTCTCCTGCGGCGTGGGCTGATAGGGCCGCAGCGGCTCCTTCTTGCCCTGCTGCTCGGCGTTCTCCAGGGGATCGCCCCGAGACAGGGAGTTGAGCTCCCAGGTGCTGACGGGGCGGACGCGCTCCTCCTCCTGCTGGCGCGTGGGGGTGGCCAGGGCGAGCTGGAGCTCGCGATCGGCGGTCGCGTCCATGAAGGAGAGCTTCGGCGGAGGCTCGCTGCGGAAGCTGACGCCGGCCAGCATGCGGAAGCGAGGCGCTCCGAGGGCGCCGCCCAGGCCAGGGCCTCCCATGAGGAAGGCGTCCAGCCCCGCGGGCAGGGGGAAGCGCACGCCTCCGAGCAGATCCATGGACACCTGGGGAGACAGCGTGGCGCGCAGGCCCAGCTCTCCGCGCAGCCCCTTGCCCGTGGTGGCCAGCGCGGCGCCCAGGCGGATCTCCGAGTTGGCGCCCTGCTTGGCCGCGCCCGCGGAGGTGGCCAGGAGGATGGAGGGGCGGAACAGCACGCCCGCCTCGAGCGAGGGTGCCACCCAGCCCAGGCTGGTGCCCACCGTCATGCGCGCGTGGAAGCGGGGACCATCATCTCCGGCCAGGGCCGAGCCGTTGCCGAAGGGCAGCCCCACGCCCAGATCCGCGGACAGATCCACCGGCTGGCGCTGGCGGCGGGACAGCAGGCCCAGCCGCGCCTGGAGCACGGGCGTGCCCAGTCCCTGGGCAGCCAGCTGGCCGAGGCCTACCAGCGCCGGATCATCTCCCTGCTGCCACAATACGAAGGGCAGCTGGGCGCTGACCTCGAGCCAGGGCAGGACGCCATAGCCGGCGGAGAGTAGCGCGGTGGCCCGGTTGCGCACCACCTGGAGGTCTCCCTCGCCGTCGTTCAGCACGAGGGGGAGCCGCTGGTAGTGCCCGAGCAGACTCACATTGAGGCCACCGGGGACCATCAGCTCCCCGTTGCCGACCAAGGTGGTACCACGCCCTACGTTGGTCTCCAGGCGCTCCAGGTCGAAGCCTGGCAACTGCTCGTCGGAGGACTGTGCCGCGGCCAGAGAACACACCAGCAGTGCTGCGGCCATTGCCCCCCTGGCGGATGAATGTAAGCTCATGAACAGGTAGAATCCTACCGCTCTTTGCGTGGGGAGGGGCAAGTGCTCCGAGTGAAACTCCTGGCCATACTGTGTGTCTCGGTGCTGCTTGCCTGCGGCTCCTCCGAGTCGGAAGGGCCGGGCTCACCGGGCTCATGGTTGCGTCAGCGGCTGGGGGGGCCGGCGCCCATGGCCCCCACGCTCTCGGTCGACCCTACGGCCCTGGGCTTCGATGAGCAGAAGCTCGGGACCGATAGCGCTACCCAGACGTTCACCGTGAGGAACTCGGGGAACGGGACGCTCACCATCAACAACGTGGTCATCGCGGGGGGGAGCGCTTCGTCGTACACGCTCGATACGAATGGCGTGGTCCCGTTCGACCTGGGCGCGGGGATTTCGCGGAGCATGACCGTGAAGTTCAACCCTGCGGCGGAGTTCCTGAACGCAGCGCAGGTCAACGTCAACGGTACGAAGAAAGTCGATCTCACGGGCTACGGAGTGTTGTCCGCCGCCCACGTGAGCCCGTCCTCGCACACCTTCGGTGAAGCCGTCGTGGGGGGCCAGGGCGTTGCCCGGACCGTGACGGTGAAGAACGTGGGGAATGCCGCCGTCAAGGTCACCCCTGCTCGCGGGGGAACCCACCACAGCTCCTTCACGGTCTCTCCGAGCACGGAGCAGACCATCGCAGTGGGGCAGACCGCCTCCTTCACGGTGACGTTCATTCCGCTGGCGGGTGGAGCGGCCACTGCGACGCTCAGCTTCACCACCGATGAGAACCCGGTCGCCACTCCCACCTCGGTGGCCCTGTCGGGAACGGGAGTGGCCCCCGCCATCACCGTGGATCCCGGGTTGTCCTTCGGAGATGTGCGGACGAACACCAGTGTGGGCGGGCTCCTCACGGTGACCAACAGCGGCACGGGGACGCTGGAGATCACCGACATTACCAAGAGCGGCTCGGGGGCCGCGGCCTACACCTTGGCGAGCACGACCCTGAGTGTGGCGGCTGGACAGAGCCAGACCGTGGCGGTGACGTTCGCTCCCACCACCACGGGCCAGAAGGACGCGACGCTGACGCTGACCACCAATGTGGTGGGCAGCACCTCGGTCCCGGTCGCGCTGTCGGGCCGAGGCATCAACCCGACGATCCGGACACCGATCCCCACGCTGGCCTTCGGGGATCTGGAGAAGAACACGACCACGACGCAGCAGCTGACGGTACACAACGACGGCGTCGGCACGCTGAACATCACCAACATCACCAAGGGTGGAGCCAACCCTGGGGCCTATAGCCTGTCGGCCACCACTCTGACGGTGGCGGAGGGGACGAGCGAGTCGGTGACGGTGACGTTCGCTCCCACCAGCGAGGGCCAGGCGGACGCGACGCTGACGCTGACCACCAATGATTCGGCCAACCCCTCGGTGGAGGTGACGGTGACGGGCCGCGGCGTGCACCCCACCATCGCGGTGGCCAGCCCGCTGGCGTTCGGGGATCGGCAGATCAACGCGACGGCGACGCTACCGCTGGTGGTGACCAACAATGGCACGGGCACGCTGAACATCACCGGTATCGCCAAGGGGGGAGCGGACGCGGCCCTGTTCAGCGTCGCGGAGAGCACGCTGAGCGTGCCGGAGGGGGGGAGCCAGAGCCTGACGGTGTCGTTCACTCCGACGGCTCAGACAGGGGCCAGCGCCACGCTGACGCTGACGACCAACGCGGTGGGCAGCGAGAGCGTCAACGTGACGCTGACAGGCAACGGCGTCAACCCCTCGGTGACGGTGACGAGCCCGCTGGCCTTCGGAGAGTGGCAGATCAATTCGAGCAAACAGCTGCCGCTGACGGTGACCAACAGCGGCACGGGCACGCTGGAAGTCACCAACATCACCAAGGCCGGAGCAGGCCAGGCGGCCTACAGCCTGTCGGGCACGACGCTGAGCGTGCCGGCCGGCGAGAGCCGCTCGGTGACGGTGACGTTCGCGCCCACCAGTGTGGGGCAGGCGGACGCCACGCTGACGCTGGCCACCAACTCCGTGGCCAACCCCTCGGTGCCCGTGACGGTGACGGGCCGGGGAGTGCACCCGAGCATCACGGTGGCCAGCCCGCTGGCGTTCGGAGATCGGCAGATCAACGCGACGGCGACGCTGCCGCTGGTGGTGACCAACAATGGCACGGGCACGCTGAACATCACCGGTATCGCCAAGGGGGGAGCGGACGCGGCCCTTCACCAACATCACCAAGGCCGGAGCAGGCCAGGCGGCCTACAGCCTGTCGGGCACGACGCTGAGCGTGCCGGCCGGCCAGAGCCGCTCGGTGACGGTGACGTTCGCGCCCACCAGTGTGGGGCAGGCGGACGCGACGCTGACGCTGCACACCAACTCCATGGCCAGCCCCTTGGTGCCCGTGACGCTGACGGGGCGAGGCGTCAACCCGAGCATCACGGTGGCCAGCCCGCTGGCGTTCGGGGACGTGCAGAGGAACACGAGCGCTCCGCTGCCGCTGACGGTGACCAACAACGGCACCGGCACGCTGGAGATCACCAACATCACCAAGGCTGGCACGGGCCAGACGGCCTACAGCTTGTCGGGGACGACGCTGAGCGTGCCGGAGGGCCAGAGCCGCTCGGTGACGGTGACGTTCGCGCCCACCGCCCTGGGGCAGGCGGACGCGACGCTGACGCTGCACACCAACGTGGTGGGCAGCGCGACGGTGCCTGTGACGCTGTCGGGCCGGGGCGTGCACCCCACCATCACGGTGGCCAGCCCGCTGGCGTTCGGGGATCGGCAGATCAACGCGACGGCGACGCTGCCATTGACGGTGACCAACAACGGCACCGGCACGCTGAACATCACCGGCATCGCCAAGGGCGGAACGGACTCGGCCTTGTTCGGCGTCGTGCAGAGCACGCTGAGCGTGCCGGAGGGGCAGAGCCGGGACCTGACGGTGACCTTCAGGCCCACGGATGAAGTGGCGGCCAGCGCCACGCTGACGCTGACGACCAATGCGGTGGGCAGCGAGACCGTCAACGTGACGCTGACGGGCCGGGGCATCAACCCCACCATCATGGTGGCCAGCCCGCTGGCCTTCGGAGAGCGGCAGACGAACACGAACACACCGCTGCCGCTGACGGTGACCAACGGCGGCACGGGCACGCTGCAAGTCACCAGCATCACCAAGGGCGGAGCAGGCCAGGCGGCCTACACGCTGTCGGGCACGACGCTGAGCGTGCCGGCCGGCCAGAGCCGCTCGGTGACGGTGACGTTCAATCCCTCCAGTGTGGGCCAGGCGGATGCCACGCTGACACTGGCCACCAACTCCGTGGCCAATCCCTCCGTGGTCGTGGCGCTGACGGGGCGGGGCGTCAACCCCACCATCCAGGTGCTGAACGCGCTGGCCTTCGGCGATCAGCAGATCAACGACACCGCGACGCGGACGCTGACGGTGGCCAACACCGGCACTGGCACGCTGAACATCACCAACATCACCAAGGGCGGAACGGGCTCCGCCTACTACGGCTTCACGCCGAGCACGCTGACGGTGCCCGAGGGCCAGAGCAGGGATCTGACCGTGACGTTCAACCCCACGGCGCAGGGGCTGGCCAACGCGACGCTGACGCTGACCACCAATGATGTGACCCGGTCGACGGTCACCGTGAGCTTGTCGGGTCGCGGCATCAACCCGACCATCACCGTGCCCTCCACGCTCTCCTTCGGAGATCAGCGCGTGGGTGCCCCGGCCACCCAGCGGACGCTGACGGTGACCAACAACGGCACGGGGACGCTGAACGTCAGCAGCATCACCAAGAGTGGCCCGAACGCCGCGGACTACGGTGTCACGCCGACCACGCTGACGGTGCCCGAGGGCCAGAGCCGCGATCTGACGGTGACCTTCAACCCGGCCGTCGGAGGACAGTCCGATGCAACGCTGACGCTGATCAGCAACGACGTCTCCCGGGGGCAGGTCGACGTGGACCTGTCGGGCCGCGGGATCAACCCGAACATCTCCGTGGCGGCGACGCTGCCGTTTGGCGAACTGCAGGTGAACACCAACGCGCAGCAGACGCTGACGGTGACCAACACGGGCACGGGCCTGCTGAGCATCAGCGCCATCTCCAAGGGTGGCTCGGGGGCCGCCTACTACACCTTCACTCCTGGCTCGCTGGATGTGCCGGAAGGGCAGAGCCGGACCGTGGTGGTGACGTTCAGCCCCACCGGCGTGGGCCAGGCGGATGCCACGCTGACGCTGACGACCAATGACGTGAACCGTCCCACGGCCACCGTGACGCTGACGGGCGCGGGCGTCAATCCCAGCATCACCGTGTCGGCGTCGCTGCTCTTCGGCGAAGTGCAGGTGAACACCAACAAGGCGGTGCCGCTGACGATCCGCAACAACGGCACGGGCACGCTGAACATCACCAACATCTCCAAGAGCGGGCCTGCCGCCGCTCTCTACAGCTTCACCCAGACCACCCTCAGCGTGCCCGGCGGGCAGGAGCGGGACCTGGTGGTGACTTTCAGCCCCACCAGTCAGGGGCCGGCCGAGGCCACGCTCACGCTGGCCACCACGGACGTGAACCGGCCCTCGGTCCCCGTGACGCTGTCGGGCATCGGCGTCAATCCGGTCATCCTGGTGCCTTCCACGCTGGCCTTCGGAGACGTGGCGGTGAACCCCACCATTGCTCCGACGATGCCGCTGGAGATCAGCAACACCGGCTCGGGCACCCTGCGCATCACCAACATCACCAAGTCTGGCGCGGGGGCCGCCTTCTACACCTTCGACGCCAACCCGATCGACGTCCCGGCCGGTCAGAGCAGATCCCTCACGGTGACGTTCAACCCCACCGTCGAGGGCCAGTCCAACGCCGTCCTCACGCTGACCACCAACGACGTGGCCCGAGGGACGGTGACCGTGAGCCTCACCGGCTATGGCGGCAGGCCGAACATCGCGCTGTGCTCGCCCACGAACACGACTCCTCCCGTGTGCGAGCCCATCTCCGCGCTCGACTTCAAGGGAGTGCGGGTGAGCTCCGCCCGGCAGAAGACGATCACGATCAAGAACTCCGGCCGGGCCCCGCTCGTCATCTCCAGCGCACCGGTCGTGTCGCCCACGGGCGCCTTCTCCTATGTCGGGCCGAACGCCTTCACGGTGCCTCCCAACTCCGAGTTCAACATCGCGGTGTCCTTCGCGCCGACGCAGACCACCAGCTACAGCGCCTCGCTCACCATCACGTCGAACGCCGTCCCCGCCTCGACGACGGTGGGCCTGACAGGGTTCGGCGCCAACCCGGATCTGACCGTCAGCACCTCATCGATCTTCTTCGGTGACGTCCGGGTGGGCGACACGAGCAGCCCGCAGAACGTCAACATCACCGTGAACAACGCCACCGGCCCCACGGATGTGACGCTGCAGAGCCTGCCGGTGGTGGGGCCCTTCGTCGTCGAGACGCCCACCACGCTGCCCACGACGATCCAGTCGGGCACCTCCTACACCTTCACCGTCAAGTTCAAGCCGACCGAGCCGTCCACGAACGGACCCGCGACGGGCTCCGTCACCATCAACACGGATCTCGCCCCGCGGCCGACGGTGACGCTCTCGGGCAACGGCACCGTGTCCAAGGTGGAGCTGTCCGTGGCCGCGCTCAACTTCGGCAACCAGCGCGTGACGTACAAGAGCGGCGCCCAGCCGGTGATCCTCTCCAACAAGGGGGCGGCGGCGCTGGCCATCACCCAGCTCATCTTCTCCAACCCCGCCTTCAGCCTGGAGGGCCTGACGCCTCCCTCGGAGGCCAGCCCGTTGACCATCGCCGCCGGCGCGCAGCGGGCCTTGTCCGTGGCCTTCACGCCGGGGACGGTGGGCCCGTCCTCCGGCAAGCTCTTCATCATCAGCAATGCCTTCGTGCCGGCACCCGCGCTGGAACTGTCGGGCACGGGCGTCGACGGACAGATGAGCGTGACGCCCAGCGTGGTCTCCTTCGAGCCCGCGGATGTGGGCGGCACGGGCCTGCAGCAGAGCGTGGAGCTCGAGAACACGGGCGGCTATCCGCTCACGATCGAGGCGGTGGAGGACCCGACCGACCTCCAGTTCACCGTCTCCGGCCTGCCCGACGGGCTGGTGCTCCAGCCGAAAGACACCTGGCCGTTCACCGTCACCTTCACGCCGACCCAGCGTGGCTACTTCCCGTCCTCCGCCGTCATCCGCAGCGATGCCGTCACCAACAAGCTCTTCAGCCTGGCGATGTCGGGCACGGGCGTGGCCGCGGCCGCGGAGCTGCAGCCCCAGGATCTGAACTTCGGCAGCTCCAACGTGGGGGTGCCCGTCACCCAGGACATCTCCGTGAAGAACATCGGCGAGAAGCCGCTGTCCGTCTCCAACATCGCCTTCGCGGATGCCACGGCCAACTCGGGCATGTCGCTGGACTTCACCCTGGACGCCACGGTGACGCTCCCCATCGTCGTCGATCCGGGCAAGAGCGCGCTCGTCCGGCTGAAGTTCACTCCGCGCGGCCCCAACCTGCGTGAGGCCAAGGCGCGCTTCTTCACGAACGCCGGCGTCGAGGAGGCTACCGTCGGTGGAACGGGCACCTCGCCGACCCTGCGGCTGGATCCGCTCGAGCTGCGGTTCTCCAACGTGCTGGTGGGCAACTCCTCGGCGCCTCAGACCATCACGATCACCAACAAGGGCACCGGCCCGCTCATGCTGACGGAGATCAAGAAGGGCGGCACGGACGCGAGCGCCTTCGACGTCACTCCGCCGGCGCTGCCCACCACGCTGCAGCCCAACGGCTTCACCACCGTGTCGGTGTCGCTCAAGCCGGACGAGGAGCGGCTGTTCTCCGCTCAGCTCCAGATCCTGTCGAACGACGCCACCGCCCCCACCGCGGCGGTGGTCCTGTCGGGCGCGGGCGTGGGGCAGCAGATCCAGCTCTCCGAGACGTTCCTGGAGTTCGGCAACCAGCTGCTCAACAAGCCGTCGACGCTGCGCACGGTGCGCATCACCAACAACGGCGACACGACGATCACCATGTCGGGCATCTCGGTGGAAGGGGAGGGGTCGACGCAGTTCACGCTCATCAAGCCCAACCTGCCCATCGACCTGAAGCCGCGCGAGAGCCAGACGGTCTCCGTGTCCTTCACGCCCCAGGCGGAGGTGGACGTGAACTGCAAGCTGAAGCTGGGCTTCAGCACGCCTGTGCCGCGTGAGGTGTCGCTGCACGGCCGCGGTATTCCCTCCGTGCTCGAGAGCAAGCCCACCTCGCTGGACTTCGGCGCGGTCCGCGTCAACCGTCCGCACCCGGCCGGGCTCGAGATCATCAACCGCAGCAGCGACACGGTCGTGCTCGCCAACCCCGTGCTCACCAGGCGCAGCGGCGACGCGAGCTTCTTCCGGTACGAGCCGGATGCCGTGGCGGGCCGGGCCATCGCGCCGGGCGCCTCCCTCATCGTGGCGCTCAACTACCAGCCCACGGTGGAGGATCTGACGGAGGCCACCCTGTCCTTCGACACCGTCCCGGCCCAGCCTCGGCCACTGACCATCGAGCTCAAGGGCAAGGCGACGCAGCGCCTGCTCACGGTGGATCCGGGCAGCCTGGACTTCGGCCGGGTGGAGGTCAGCAACCCGGTGGCGCCCAAGGAGATCACGGTCGTCAACAAGTCCGCCCAGCCGCAGTGGGTGGTGGTGCAGCTGAAGCGGGGCGAGGGGACGAACTTCGTGGTCGACAAGACCGAGCTGGACGGCCGTCCCATCCCCGCGCAGGGCAGCGCCACGTTCCAGGTGCACTTCCAGCCCAAGGCGGCGGGTGAGGAGACCAACGATCTCCAGGTCTACCTGCAGAACGAGTCCGAGCCCGAGGCCGTGATCCCGGTGAAGGGCCATGGCCGCCAGCTCACGGGCCAGGGCGGTGGCTGCTCCAGCTCCAACGTCGGGACAGGCGGCTCGGCGATGGTGGCGCTGCTCGCGCTGGTGCTGCTGGGAGCGCGGCGGCGGAGGCGCGAGTAGCCGGATGCCGTTCGACATCAAGAGGATCCTCGACCAGCTCGAGTCCGGCACCCCGGCGGAGTCCGCGGTGCCGGCCTGGCAGCAGGAGAGCTGGCAGGATCCGGATGGGTTCGTCGCGGCGCTGGCCGTGGCCCACGTGGGCCGCGGGGCGCCGCTCAAGAGCCGCACCGCCCAGCACTACGACTTCTTCCACGATCTCGTCGTCCGCCACACCACGACGGATCGCGTGGCCCTGCGCAGCTATGACAGGCGGACGGGCTGGCAGACGCTGACCTACCGCCAGCTGCACGAGCAGGCCGCGCGGAGGGCCACCGACTGGGCCCGGCAGGGCGTCAAGGCCGGCGCCAAGGTGTGCCTGCTCTACTCCGTGGGGAACGAGCTCCTCATCTCCCTGGCGGCGGCCCTGGGGCTGGGGGCCTGCATCAGCTTCCTGCCACCTCAAGGCCGGCGCTTCATCGCTCGGCGGCTGGCCACGCTCGGGCCGGAGCACATCGCCGCCGAGCCGCACCAGGCGCTGATGCTGCAGGGCTTCGAGAAGCTGCTGCTGCAGAGCCGCGGCCAGGCCTCTCCGGCCTTCACCTCGCACACGTACAAGCCGGAGGAGCCGGTGGGCCTGCTGTTCTCGCCCCTGGTGGAGCCGGCGGGCACTCCGGCGCCGCTCTCGGCGGAGGATGCGTGGCGGGGGGCGCTGGTGGACGGCCTGCTCACCTTCGGCCTCGGGGCCGGCGAGCACCTGGCGGCCCCGGGCTACCACCCGCTGCAGCACATGCCGGCCTTCCTCTTCACCACGCTGCTGCGCGGGGCCACCTACCTCCACCTCGAGCTGGCGGATCTCGAGACGAACCCGGCGCTGATCAACGAGCACCCGGTGCGCGCGCTCGGGGTGAGCCCGGCGGTGAGGGATCTGCTGCTGCGCACCCGCACCTCCCTGAAGAGCGTGGGCCACTGGTTCCGCAACCCCGAGGAGCCCATCGACTGGGTCGGCTGGCGGGCCTGGGTCAAGCAGTGCGGCGTGGCCGCGGTGCCGTCCGCCAACGTGCTGGTGGATCCGTCCGCCGGAGGCGCGGTGCTCGTCTCGCCACGGCGGGTGAGGGACATCCACACCGAGGCGCCTCCGGCTCCCGGCCGTCGCTGGACGCTGGGAGACATCAACATGAGCGGCCAGGAGTCGGCGGGAGATGTGGGCATGTTCGCCCTCCTGCCGGACAAGGAGCGGCCGCCTCCCTACGTCGTCCTCACGCGCTCCTTTGGCGTGTACCACTACGGTGGGCCCCGCACGGCGAGGAGGGAAGGGCGCGTCTACCCGTCCGCCGAGGTGGCGGAGTTCGTCCAGACACTGCCCTTCGTCCGAGGCGCCGTCGTGGTGCCGGCTCCCACGGGTGGGGTGGCGGGCCACTACCGCTACGTGCTGCTGATCTTCACCGGCGCCCAGCCTCAGCAGTCGGCGGTGTGGCTGCAGACGGTGCGGCGCGGCCTCGAGCTCGAGCTGGGCGCCGAGCACCTGCCGGATCGCACCGAGTTCATCCCGCTGTACCCTCGCAAGGTGAAGGGGCAGGTAGACGAGCCCTGGTGCCAGATGCAGTACCTGACAGGTGCGCTGTTCCGGAAGAGCACGGATCCGCTCTTTCAGGCCCTCACGGCGCTGCGAGGCCACCTGCTGGAAAAGTCGGAGCCGCCTGTGTGAGGATGCTGCTTCGCGCCAGCCCTCGCAAAGGAGTGCACCATGGGAGTCCAGGTCGTCACAGGGGCCATGTTGCAGTGCAGCTTCGGCGTCGCCCCCTCGTCGCTGGTGGTGCTGCCCGTCAACAAGGTGATGGCCACGACGCCCGCGGCCAACATCATGGACAACAAGCCCCTGGTGAACATCCTGCCCTTCGGCATGTGCCAGTCGATGGCCAACCCCATGGTGGCGGCGGCGACGGCGGCGGCCATGGGGGTGCTGACGCCCATGCCGTGCATTCCCGCGACGGCGGCGCCTTGGATGCCTGGGTGTCCCAAGCTGCTGATCGGCAACATGCCGGCGGTGGACAGCAACTGCAAACTGATGTGCAACTGGGGCGGCGTCATCCAGGTCGTCTCGCCTGGTCAGGTCACGGTGCAAGATGGGTGAACCCGCGAAGGTCGTCTCTCCCCTGGAGCCTCACCTCCTGGATCAGCTCCTGGAGGCCGAGGCGCCGGATCTGGACAGCGCTGACGAGCGCCTGGGGAAGGTCAACGATCTGGTGGCCAAGAGCGCCTACCTCGATGCGGCGCGGGCCGCCGAGGCGCTGCTGCGCGAGGGCCTGTACGACGTGCGCCTCGTGGGCCCCTACCTCCTCGGCCTCTTCCTCGAGGGCGGCCTGGCGGCGATGCCGGTGGTGTTCCACTCGCTCTCCAGCATGCTGCTGCGCAACTGGCAGTTCTTCGGTCCGCGCGAGCGCAAGGACGTCTACGCCGACGGGAGCCTGCGCTGGCTGCTCAAGGTGCTCAACAAGCACCTCGAGCACCACGAGCGCCTCAAGGACGACACGTTCCGTCGCTGGAGCGACGTGTCCAACCGCGAGCCGCTGGAGCAGGCGCTCGCCCTGAGCGAGGAGATCTTCTCCTCGTTCAGCCGGGTGATGCCCCGCAACGGCTGCGAGGCTCCGTTCCGCCGCTTCACCCAGTGGCTGGAGGGGCACCTGCAGACCCTCCCGGTCCCGGCCCCGGTGGAGGAGGCCGCGCCCGAGCCCGAGGAGGAGTCTCAGGAGGAGGAGCAGGCTCCAGCGCAGGCACGTCCCGCGCCGACGCCCGCGGCGGGGCCCACCCTTCCGGTGTCTCCCGCGCTGGCCGACCTGATGCGCAAGCTGGACGCGTTCAACACGCTGATGGAGCGTGGGGACTTCGTGCGCGCCGGCGTGGTGGCGGCGGACGTGCTGGCGGTGATCGAGCGCTTCGATCCGCGCGTGTACCTGCCCTCGCTCTTCTCGCGGTTCTTCGCCGGCCTGAGCACCCACGCCGAGCAGGTGGAGCCGCTCATGCAGAACACCGACTCGCTCTCCTTCCGCGCGCTGGATCAGCTCTACCGCGTGGACCTGCCCGCCTTCCTCGCGCAGAGCGCGGAGTCGAACGAGACGGAGGAGTAGGGCGGACATGGAGGGCTCGGTCGAGCAGCGCATTCGCGAGCGGATCCGCGCCTTCGACATCCCGGCGCTGCTGGACGTGCTGGCCGCCTCCGGCTACGGCGATGCAGAGATCGAGTACCGCAGCCACCGCACCACCGTGCACCAGTCCCACCTGGTGCACGACATCCAGTTCTTCCAGAAGCCGCACAAGCGCGTCATCATCACGGTGAACATGGGGCTGTTCAGCGCCCAGTCGCCGCTGCCGTCCTTCCTCATGAGGACGATGGATCAGCTCGATCATGATCGGCTCGAGCGCTTCATCGGCTACTTCGATCACCTGCTGCTGCAGGAGTGCTTCGCCGGGCTCTACCCGGAGCGCAGCGAGGCGCTGCTGCCCGGGTGGGCGGGGGCCGCGGACGATCGGCTGCGCCTGCTGCGCCCCACCTGTCCCAGCACGCTGCACTGGCTCTTCAGCAAGACGTACCCCGAGGCGGAGATCTCGGTGCGGCGCGAGGTGCGCCACCAGCAGGTGCCCGCCAAGGAGATGCGGCTGGGCGCCAGCGCGCTGGGCGAGGGCGACTCCATGGGTGGCTTCGCCTCCATTCCCACCGGAGGAGTCGAGGTGAAGATCCACTGCGGCGAGCCCTTCTCCAGCAGCGGCGCTCCGTGGGCCGTGGAGGCGGGCCGACGCTTCGAGTCGGATCTGCTGCCGCTGCTCTCCGAGTCGGTGTTCATGCTCACCGTGGTGCTCGTGATGAACGAGCAGGAGGGCATCCTGCGTCTGGAGCGTGCCAGCCACCTTGGCTATGACGCTCTGCAAGAACCCGCGCTACAGGCTCAGCAAGTGCTCCTGTTTTCGGGGGAAACCTCAAGCCTCCAACCGAGTGGATTACCGAGGGGCTAGCTGACTTGACCCCTTCATTCGGTTTTCCTTAAAGTGTTGATCCACAACACAGCGGGTCGCGCCCAGCGGTGAAGTCGGGGGGCAACTGTTTCCCAGGGAACGTGATCCGCGCCGTGTAAGGAGATGCCGTGCCCATCCAGGACAAGCTACCCAAGTCTCGCATCACGCTCGTCTACCGCACCAACATCAACGGCCAGGAAGAGGACGTCAAGCTCCCCTTCCGCGTCGTGGTGCTCGGTGACTTCTCTCTCGGTCGCTCCAAGGACCGGCAGGTGGACCTCGAGGAGCGCAAGCTGCGCTCCGTCACCGGCAGCAACCTGAACGAGCTGATGAAGGACATGGGGATGTCCATCTCCTTCGACGTGGACGACAAGCTCAGCGCCGATGGCGAAGGGAAGATGGCCGTCGAGCTGCCCATCGACCGGATGAAGTCCTTCCACCCGGACGAGATCGTCAACCACGTGCCCAAGCTCAAGGCGCTGATGCTCCTGCGCAAGCTCCTGCTGGAGATGCAGTCGGACATCGACAACCGCAAGGATCTGCGCCGCAAGCTCTACGAGCTGTTCTCCAACAAGGAGGAGCTCAAGAAGCTGCTGGAGAGCGAGCAGCTCAAGAGCTACGCCAGCATGCGCCTGCCCGCGGCGGCCGCCGCCAAGCCGGACGGCTCCCAGCCCGCGCTCCCCGCGAATGCTCCCGCTCCCGCCGTGGCCACCGCCAAGGCCTGATCTTCCCCACGACCTTATTTCCTTGCCGAGGAGCACCTAGCTCATGGCCGAAAAGAATGTGCTGAAAGAGCTGTTCGAAGTCCGCGGGTTCGACATCCCCACCAACGCCCAGCCGATGGTCGGCACGGGCCTGGTCCCCGTCGCCACCAATGATCAGCAGGTCCCCGGGGACGAGCGCTTCATGTCCGCCCTGGCGGCCATGCTCTACAACGTGGAGCCCATCCAGGACGAGGCGGGGCAGACCCGCTTCGACAAGGGCGAGGTGATGAAGGCCATCGCCCGCGTGGATGAGCTGATCGAAGCGCAGATGAACGAGATCATCCACAACGAGAGCTTCCAGAAGATGGAGGCCGCGTGGCGTGGGCTGGATGACCTCGTGCAGAACACCAACTTCCAGGCCGACATCACCATCGACATCCTGGACGTGGACAAGGAGGAGCTGAACGAGGACTTCGAGAAGAACTCGAGCAACATCTTCTCCAGCGCCCTCTTCGACAAGATGTACATCAAGGAGTACGACCAGTTCGGCGGCCGTCCCTACGGCGTCATGCTGGGCCTGTACGACTTCTCCTCGTCCCGTCAGGACATCACCTGGCTGGAGCGCATGGGCAAGGTGGCCAACGCCTCGCACTGCCCGTTCATCGCCGCGGCCAGCCCCAAGTTCTTCGACTGCGACAGCGTGGAGCAGCTCGAGTCGCTCAAGAACCTGGACGGCGTGCTCAGCCACCCGCGCTACGGCAAGTGGAACGAGCTGCGCGAGAAGGAAGAGGCCGCGTACATCGGCCTGACGCTGCCGCGCTACGTGGTCCGCCTGCCGTGGGATCCGGACAAGAACCCGTGCGACGTCCTCAACTTCAAGGAGGACGCCCAGGGTGACACCAAGAAGTACCTCTGGGGCAACACCGCCTACCTCATGGGCCGCAACCTGGTGAAGGCCTTCGAGCAGTCCGGCTGGTGCCAGTCCATCCGCGGCCCCAAGGGCGGCGGCCTCGTCACCGGCCTGCCGGTGGACACCTTCACCCTGCGCGGGCAGAAGATGATCCAGGCCCCGGTGGAGATCGCCATCCCGGACTACCGCGAGTACGAGTTCGCTCGCAACGGCTTCATCCCGCTCGTGTACCGCAAGGGCTCGGGTGAGGCGACGTTCTTCAGCACCCAGTCCATCAAGCGGGCCAAGAAGTTCAAGGACCCGAAGGACTCGGAGAACTCTCAGCTGGTGACGAACCTGGCCTACACGTTCTCCATCACCCGGCTGGCGCACTACATCAAGAGCATCATGCGCGACAACATCGGCAGCACCGCGGACGCCGGCTACGTGCAGCGGCAGATCGACGCGTGGCTGTCCAACTACGTCACCACCGTGGTCAACCCGGACGACCTGACGCTGCGCCGCTTCCCGTTCAAGGCCACCAACGTCATGGTGGAGTCGCGGCCCGGTGAGATCGGCTGGTACGACTGCAAGGTGGCGGTGCTGCCGCACATCCAGTTCGAAGGTCTCAATGTGGAGCTGATGCTCGAGTCCCGCCTGGGCTAGCCGGGCAAACCCCGTAGTCTTCATTCAGGAAAAAAGAGGAGGGTTCTATGCCGCAGTTTTCCCGCGCCCTTGATGTGTACCAGGGGTTCAACTTCAAGAAGGACAAGCAGGCCCCGGTTGGCTACATCACCAAGATGAAGCTGGGCGATATCGAGCTCAGCGCGGATCAGGAGACGCTCAAGGATCCGGAGCAGCCGGACAAGGCCCTGGCCAACAAGGTGGTGGCGGTGCTCAACCACTTCCTGTGGGAGACGGGCATCACCGACGCCATGTACCTCTCGGGGCAGATCTCCACCGCCAACAAGCAGATCCTCTCGGCCGCGCTGATGGGGACCTGGGCCAACGTGAACGTGGAGTTCCAGTACGTCGTCTACGAGTACGATCCGCTCGCCAAGAAGTACTTCAAGTCCACCTTCACGGACGCGGTGCTCAAGGGCATCCTCGAGAAGAACGGGGACGACCTGAACCTGTCGGTGGCGGATGATCCGTCCAACGAGGTGCAGTCGCCGAAGAACTACGTCTGCCAGGTGGGCATCAAGCCGCAGACGCTGGAGCAGTCGGTGAACCTGGCGACCGGCTCCGGCAAGAACATCGTCAAGCAGTGGGGCGTCACCGAGGCCGCCGCGAAGTAACCTCCAGACAGGATCAAGCCATGCAGCGCCACAAGCTCGCGCGGGTCCGCTGGCAGGTCGGCCAGACGCTCCTTCCCGAGCACTTTCGCGCCCAGGACGAGGCGCTCTCGTCCGAGGCGCGGCTGCATGCCGAGCTGTCCGGGCTGCCTCAGGTCGGTATCGCCTCGCTCGCATGGAGCGAGGCGCTGCTGGCCGAGGGCAGCCTGTCCCTCTCCACGCTGACCGCCGTCATGCCGGGCGGCTTCCTGGTGGATGTGCCCGGCAACGCGGCCGTGCCGTCGTTCTCGCTGGAGGCCACCGGCCGCGCGGAGGTCACCGTCTACCTGCACCTGCTCGAGGACACGCGCGGCACCGAGGGCGTGCCCCTGTACTCGGGCGAGCCTCCCAACGTGCAGCGCGTGCTGCACAAGCTGCAGCTGTCCAGCGAGCAGTCCGTGGATCGGGCCCTGTCCTCGCTGGAGCTGGTGTCCTTCTCCAAGGGGCTGGAGGGCAACTGGCGCCCCCAGAGCGAGAAGGTGCCGCCGCTGCTGCTGGTGGGGCCCAACCCCTTCCTCAACGAGCTTCTCTTCGAGCTGGACATGCTGCTGGAGAAGGCGCACGGCCAGCTGCGCACGCTGCTGCTGGACAGCTACCAGCGCGCGGAGCGGCTCGCCAGCGCGCGCCGCACCCTGCTCGAGGTGCGCAGGCTGCAGGCGGTGCGCGCGGACATGCGCGTGGGCATCTGTCCGCACCCGTACCACTTCTTCGACGCCCTGCGCCGGTTCTACTTCGAGGTGTGCTGCTACCTGGAGCTGGAGCCCGGCGAGTCCATGCCCACCTACCAGCACACCGAGCTCGCCGCGTCGCTCGGCGGGTGGATGCAGCTGCTGAACCGGGCCTTCCGTCCCGAGGACACGCGGCTCACCTACAAGCCCTTCGACTCGAAGGACGGACAGTTCATCCTCTCGCCGCTGCCCGCGCTGGAGAAGGGCGTGGAGAGCGAGCTGTACCTGCTGGTGCGCAGCGAGGATCCCAGCCGTCCGCCCTCCATGGAGGGGGTGAAGGTGGCCAGCCCCTCGCGCCTGCCGCTGGTGCGCCGGCTGGCGCTGCGGGGCATTCCGTTCCAGCACGTGCCGCACCCGGCCTTCCCTCACGCCTTCGGCCCGGAGATCACCTGGTACCGGCTGTCGCTGGGCGAGGAGTGGCAGTACGCGCTGCGCGACAACGGCATGGCCTTCTTCGTGACGCCGGCGCTGCAGGGCCACCAGGTGTTCCTCTTCTGGCGGAGGGCGTGAGATGGGGCGCCCGGCCTTCCTCGACAAGTTCACCAGCGCCTGGCAGCGCCAGGGCGGCAACGGCGAGCTGGAGCAGGTGCGCCAGAACCTCGAGTCCGTGCTGAACACGAAGGAGGGCTACGGCTACTTCGTCGACGGCTTTGGGCTGGGGCGCTACACGGAGAAGTTCGGCACCCAGGATCTGATGAAGACGCTCACCGGGGAGATGCTGCACTCGGTGGAGACGCACGAGCCACGGCTTCGGGACGCGGAGCTGGAGCTGCGCGGCCGGGACTCGGGGCTGTGGCTGCACTTCGTGCTGACGGCGACGCTGAACGGTGAGCCGTGCACCTTGCGGATCCTCTTCCACACCGTGAGCGGTCAGGTCCGGGTGGAAGAGGACGAGGAGCGCTGATGGACACGACCTTCCAGGAACGGTTGGTGGTGACGCTCACGCTCACCATTGCCGGCAAGGCGCACGAGATCATCGCCGGCAGCATCAAGCGCTTCACGCTGGACCTGTGGAGCTGGGGGCTGGAGGGCGAGGTCGACTTCATGCTCACCGACAACTCGTCCCAGGGCGGGCAGAACAAGGACGAGCTGCTGCCGGACTTCCTCAAGTCGGATCTGGCCGAGGTGCTGGTGGAGGTGAAGGCCGCCCTCCCGGAGACGTCCGCCCAGCCGACGCACACGTCGCTGAAGGTGAAGGGCTACGTCACCGAGAAGACGCTCGTGGAGGACGCCGTCACCACCGGCGACAGCGATCTCATCCTCCACCGTCGCTACGGCATCCGCTTCCAGGACGCGGCGCGGCTGCTCTGGCGCCAGCACCACCCCTGCGCGCTCTACACGCAGAAGTCGGCGAAGGACGTGGTGGACGCGCACAAGGGTGACAAGATCCAGCTCACCTACGACTGGGCCACCATCACCGCGACGCGTCCGATGATCTTCGTGGGACTGGATGCCCAGCGGGGGGCCAGCTTCTACGACTGGGTGCTGTGGTACGTGCACAGCCACCACGGCGTCTTCATCCACGACTACACGACGCACGGCTACAAGATCACCGGCGCCAAGGACGCCACGGGCACGCCGATGCAGCTGCACGCCGCCAACCTGGCCGCGCTGGAGCTGCTGCTGCCCGAGGTGATCCGCCATGACGTCAACGTGCTCAACGCCATCGCGGTGGGCCCGGAGACCAGGTCCGTCACTCAGCAGAAGGCCGTCTCCGGCATCCGCCAGGACGTGCTGCTGTGCACGCCCATCGCCGACGAGGTGCAGGCGCGGGTGGATCTGGAGACGGCGCGGCTGAAGGGGCGGGGGCCGGAGGTGGAGGTGATCTGGCGCTCGTTCCCCGAGAAGGCGTTCACGCCGGGTGCGCTGGTGAAGCTGCCGGCCGCGGAGGCCTGGGGCGCCGCGGGCGTGGCCAAGGACGCCACCTTCCGCGTGCGCGGCCTGCACCTGTCCTGCGAGGTGGAGGGCGAGGGCGAGGAGGAGGTGTACGGGGACGCGGAGGCCTTCTTCACCTTCCGCATGAGCACGCGGCTGGAGCCCAAGGACGAGCCCTACGTGGATCTGCCCGCGTGGCAGCCGCCGCACTACCCGCGCTACGTGGAGGGCCTCATCGTCAGCGAGCAGGGGGCGGAAGAGGACGAGACGTGGCAGGCCTACACGGACTCGGCCACCTCGGTGGACGGCTACAAGGTGAAGATCCCCCTCTACGCGGATCAGATCGTCGCCGCGCCGTTCAACCCCAACCTGCTGCCGGGCCACTTCTACTTCCCGGCCTACAAGGGCGAGCGGGTGCTGGTGGCGCTGGACTTCCAGCGCGCGTGGATCAAGCGCTTCCTGGACTGGCGCACCGGCGCGCGCATGCCGCAGGACGGGCAGGGCGTGCAGCTGCTGGTGGGCAAGACGCCCGAGAGGGGCACCGCCATCAAGCACTACTACACGGACGACAAGCCCGTGTTCCTGATGCAGCGCACGCACGAGAAGGACACCCAGAAGATCGAGATCGCCGAAGGCACGCTGCTCATCCAGGTGAAGGAAGAGCAGTCGTAGAGGGAAGGGGGCCCCCAGCTCTCTGTCGAGGAAGCGAGGAACCATGGGCACGCTGGTCTGCACTGTCGAACTGGACAAGGTGAAAGGCGTCACCGTAAAGGTGGAGAACGCTGACGACCAGATCACCCAGACGGTGGTCATGGACGGCACCAGCATCACCATCACCGTGAAGGGCTCGGAAGAGACGAGCACCATCGTCCAGAAGCAAGACAGCGTCGTCATCACCTGCAAGGACTTCACCGTGGACGCCACCGGGACGCTCACCCTCAAGTCGGCGAAGGAGTCGAGCTGGGCCAGTCAGGACATCCTCAAGGTGGAGAGCACCAAGGACATGACCTTCACCTCCAGCGCCAAGCTGACCCAGTCGGCGACGCAGGACGCCAAGCTGTCCTCCAACGCCAAGGTCGCCATCGAGGCGGCCACCAACCTGGACATGAAGGGCATGCAGACGAGCCTCACGGCCTCGGGCGGAGAGAACAAGATCGACGGGCTCACGCTGAAGATGTCGGGCAAGACGCAGGCGGAGCTGTCCTCGGCCATGACGAAGGTGTCCGGCCAGGGCCAGCTGGGCCTGGAGTCCTCGGGCGTGGCGGAGCTGAAGGGTTCGATGACCACTGTCGGCGGAGCGCTCGTCAAGCTGGGGTGAGGGTGCGGTGAGCGCTTCGTCGGAGCTGATCTACCAGGACTACCTGAACGAGCTGGATGCGCTGGAGCGTTTCCGGCAGCGCTTCCTGGGCTCGCACCCCACCGTGCCGCTGGACCGGGAGGATCCGCACGTGCGGCGCCTCATCGAGTCCATGGCGTTCTTCTCGGTGCAGACGCGCCTGGCCACGCAGCACAACCTGCGCTCCACGTGGCTGCGGCTGTTCTCCTCCTTCTTCGACTTCCTGCTGCGCCCGCTGCCCGCGGTGGCGCTGGTGCAGGCGCTGCCCGCCGAGAAGATGACGGAGACGGTGGTGCTGGCGCGCGGCACGGAGTTGCGCCTGTCCCCCGCGCACGGCGTGACGGGCTCGTTCCGCACCCGGCGCCACCTGCGCATCCTGCCCATCTCCATGGTGGGCTCGGAGGTGGTGCGGCTGACGGATGGGAACTACCGGCTCATCCTCCGCTTCGAGTCCAGCTTCCCTCGCCGGGACGCGGTGGGCCTGCTCAGCCTGCACGTGCGCCACCTGGACGAGTACCGGCCCTCGCTGGCCGTCTTCCACGCGCTGGCCCGGCAGCTCAAGCAGGTGGGCGTGGTGTACGACGCGCAGGCCGACAGCACCTCCCAGGGCCTGCCGTGCGAGTTCTCCTTCGGAGATGCGCCCGAGGCGCTGGATGACGCCAGCCGCTACGAGCACCCGGTGCAGCGCGTTCGCGCCTTCTTCCAGCAGCCGGAGCAGGGGCTCTTCCTCCACGTGGCGGTGCCCTCGCACCGCAAGGAGTGGACGCGCTTCAGCCTGTGCCTGGACCTGGACAAGTCGTGGACGGTGGGCCGCTCGCCGTATCCGGACTTCCTCCACCCCTTCGTCGTGCCGGTGGAGAACCTCAAGGCCGAGCCCGCCCAGCCCATCGTCGCCGATGGCACCCGCTCCGAGTACACGATCCGCGGCATGACGGCCGGCAGGGATCTGCAGCTGCACTCGGTCACCGGCGTCTACGCGCTGAGCAAGGCGGGGCGCACGCCCATGCGCCCGGCCTTCCTGCCGGGAGAGGGCCCCAGCTACGAGCTGGACGAGGGGCTCGACGAGGAGATGCGCCCGCGCCACAGCCTGCTGGTGCGGCTGCCCGAGGCCTTCCTCGAGCCGCAGAAGCTGCTGGTGGAGGCGCTCTGGTACCAGCCGCGGTTCGTCTCCGAGGCCGTGGGCCGGGTGAGCGTATCCACGCCCTCGCGGCACGTGGAGGGGCTGGGCTGGCAGCTGGTGGGTCGGCTCGAGCCGCACCGCGACAGCGCGCTGCGCAATGACGTGGCGGGGCTGACGCGGTTGCTGGCGTGGAAGGTGAAGTCCACCCTGGAGCGCAACGAGCTGGCCGCGCTGCTCAGCTACCTGGGCACGCCCTCCGAGGAGCCCTTCCGCCGCGTCATCCCCTGGATCCGCGAGCTGAAGGCCACCGTGGCGCCGGACGGCGCGCTGCGTGGATCAGGCCTGTTGCACGTGTACGAGATGCTGCTGGAGCCCTTCGAGCCTGGCGCCGAGCCCCTGGTGGCCTGCTTCCTGGAGCAGGTGCAGAAACTGTTGGAGGCTTGGAATGGCGAGGCCTCGGTGGTGCTGCGGCCCACCGTGGCCGGGGCGGGCTCCTTCCCGTTGAAGGTATCTTCATGAAACTCGAGCATTGGCAGAGCCTGCTGCGGACCTACCGACAGGTGCGCGCACTGCTGGAGCAGTACCTTCCGCCGGAGCCCGGCGCGGACGAGGAGCGCACGCAGGTGCGCGTGGGCCAGCAGGGCCTGGCGCAGCTGCAGCACCTGCTGCTGGGCGAGGTGGCCGATCTCCAGAAGGCCCTGGGTGGCACCTACCGCGAGGAGGAGATCGACGAGGCGAGCCGGCCCTTCGTCTACCTGATCGACGAGCTGGTGCTGCGCCGGCTGGCGGACGCCGAGCAGACGGAGTGGCCGCTGCTCCAGTACAAGCTCTTCGGCTCGGACGCGGGTGGCGATCGCTTCTACGAGCTGGCGGACGAGAAGCTGGCGCAGCGCGGCGCGTCACTGCTCGTCTTCGAGTTGTTGCACTTCTGCCTCACCGCGGGCTTCGAGGGCCGCTACGCCGGCAGCACCGCCCGCCTGCGCGAGTACAAGGAGAAGCTGGCGGCGCGCATCCCCAAGCCGGAGGCCGTGCCTGCTCCCCCTCCGGCCGTCGCCCAGGCCCCCCTCGTTCACGCCTTCCCGCTGCGGTACTACGTGGCGTCCGGAAGCGTGGTGGTTCTGGTTCCGGTGTTACTGTGGTGGCTGTCCAGATGAGGGAAGAAGCGCAGAGAATGAAGGAGCTGCTGGGCCCCCGCACGCAGCTGGGGCGCCTGGAGCAGGCCGTTCATTCCGAGCTGGGCTCGCTGGTCGCCGGCGCGGAGCCGCTGCTGGCCCAGGTGCGCGAGGGTGTCGCCGCGCTCTTCCCGGAGCCCGGAGGCACGCGCCTGGCTCCCAAGGAGCACGAGGCCCGCCACGAGAAGCTCCTGCGGTCGATGGATGAGCTGGAAGACGTGCTGGAGGCACTCCAACTGGCCGCGCGCTCTGGCCGCTCCGGAGCGAGCGCTGCCCGTAGGGGGGGGTGACCGTGAGTTCACAGCTGTTCAACCTGGCAAGGCTGGTGCTCGGCGCGGCGGAGCCAGCCAAGGCGCTCGACGCGGGGGCCAAGGCGCTCGACGCGGGGGCCAAGTCCGTCGACTCCGGCGCCAGCTCGTTCGAGAAGATCTGGAGCGCGGTGAGCCCGTACCTCTTCTGGTTGCTGGTGCTCGTCGGCGTCGCGCTGCTCGTGTTCCTCGGGTGGAAGCTCTTCACCTGGTGGCGCGGCCGCCGCTCTCCGGCGCAGACGGCCAGCGGTCCTCCGCCCATGGCCACCGGGCGGCTGCTGCAGGTGCGCCACAAGTTCCTCACCGGCCTGCCCCTGGCGCACCGCGCCGCCGTGGTGGATCTGCCCACCGTGGTGGTGCTCGGGCCCGCGGGCAGCGGCAAGACGCAGCTCATCGGCCTGGACGTGGACTGGCAGCGCCAGGCCCGCCAGTTCCTCCCCAGCTACACCGACGATCCGCTGCTGCAGATCTACCTGGGCCCGGACTGCGTGGTGCAGGAGGTGTCCGCTCCGCTGCTGGAGGATGAGACGCTCCAGGCGCGCGGCGCCCTGCGCAAGATGTGGCGCAAGTGCTTCAGCCACAAGCAGAAGGGCCTGGCCGTCATCGCCCTGGACGTGCGCTGGCTGGCGGACACTCCGCCGGACGAGCAGCGGCGCATGGCGCAGCTGCTGCGCGGCAAGCTCAACATCATGTCCGAGGCTCGCGGAGCCCCGGTGGAGACCCGCCTGTGCCTGACGCACATGGACGGGCTGGAGGGCTTCGAGGACTTCGCGCGGATGCTGCGGCAGCACGGCGTGGGGTGCTCCTTCGACATCCCGAAGCATGGCGAGGAGAGCCGCCTGGCCTCGCTGCTGGACGGGCAGGAGCAGTTCCTGGCGCTGGGGCTCACCTCGCTGCCGGTGGACGCCTTCGAGCGCCTGGAGCGCTTCTATTCGCAGGGCGGGCGCTCGTTCGCCGCGCTCGGCCGGTTCGTCTCCGCGCTGCTGGAGAGCAACACGCTCTCCTGCAAGCCGCAGCTGACGCGCGTGTTCCTCTCCAGCCCCACGCCCGAGGCGCGCGCCAGCGGCACGCTCTCCGTGGTGACGGAGGACAGCAGCACCGAGGCGCTGCGCCGCCTCTACCTGCGCACCCACCTGCGGCGCGCCGCGACGATCGCCGCGGTGTGCTGCCTGCCCGTGCTGGCCGCGTATGGCCACTTCTACTGGCTGCTGCGCGAGGCGCAGACGGAGGTGGAGCGCTTCGAGCTCACCGTGGCGCAGATGCGCGAGCAGGGCATCGAGGGCAGCGGCGAGGCCGTCGAGGCCCAGGTGAACGACGCGGCCAACGCGATCAGCCAGCTGTGGCGGGCCGCGCGCTGGTGGCCGCCGCTGAGCTCCAGCTTCCCGGACGAGATGTTGGATCTGCGCCAGCGGCTGGCCCGGGGCGTGCGCGAGAGCCACCTGCGGCCCGCCATCGAGCACTGCCGCAAGAACCTCCAGGACTGCCGCCCCGAGCAGATGGTCTACCTGCTGGCCGCGCTCCACTCCTCCAAGGCGGAGGGGCTCGGCAACTTCGTGAACTCCAGCATCCAGCCTCGCCACTCGAGGCACTGGGGCGAGGGCGAGGCCGCCGCTCGCGCCGAGCAGTCCGCCGCCCGCGCCGACCAGGGCCGCACGTGGATCTCCGCGCTCGAGCTGAGCGAGTCGCTGGTGTCCACCTACGTGCTCGCCAGCGACGAGCCCTGGGAGCGCAACCCGCCGTGCCGCCGCGGCGCCGTGCAGGTGTCAGGCACCGCCGATGAGGACTGGTCCTGCTGGCCCTATGCGGAGCGGCTGACGCTCGAGAGTCAGCTCAAGCCCTGGTTCGATCACCTCCTGTTCCTCCGGCAGACGCTGGACTCGGGCCCCAAGGGGCTGGCCGATTTGGATCTGCGGCGGGCCGAGCGCGAGCGGCTGAAGGCGCAGCTGGCCGACCTGGACGTCTTCGCCTCGCTGCCCACGGTGCTCAGCCTGATCGACGCCTCCAAGATCCAGATGAACACGCGCCAGTTCCAGGGCATCGAGTTCACCGTCCAGGTGCTCGACTGGCTGAGGGCGAACCGGGACACGCTGGCGGCCATCCTGAACATGGAGGAGGAGGCCTACTCCGGCTTCCAGGCGGTGGAGAAGATGGGCCCCTCGGAGCTGCTCACCCGGGATGGCCTCTGGCTGTCGGGCAACAACAAGGGCCCGTACCACATCGAGCTCTTGCAGCAGTCCTTCGAGTTCCGCCCGCCGCAGCTGTCGCGCGAGCTGCTGCAGGCCCTGCTCGACTCGTATGAGAAGAGCGGCCGGCTGACGGCGGGCTCGCAGGCCAGCCGCGCAGGGCTGTTGAACCGGACGGCCTTCGAGTCGGACCTCAAGCCCCTGGTGGAGGAGTTCACCCAGCGGCTGAAGAATGCCCAGCTGCCCACGGAGGAGGCCGCCCGGCGCGAGGAGTACGTGCAGAAGCGGGTGAACTCCTTCTCCCGCGGCTACCGCGAGAGCCTCTTCCAGCGCATCCGCGACTATCACTTCCTGGCCTCGCGCAGCCTGCTGCTCGACGAGCTGGCCCGCATCACCCAGCCGTCCTCGCCGCAGGTGGACATGCTGCGGGACGTGGCCTACCGCGCCAACCTCGAGCCGCTGGAGGGGCCGTACTACGAGCCGCTGCGCAACGCCGTGGCGCCCTTCCTGCCCATCGTGAAGATCATGACGGCGGACAAGAACGGCTTCTATTCCGCGCTCGCCCCGTACCACGCGCTGGTGGCGCAGATGCACGACGAGCTGGATGCCGCCTCGAAGTCCGGTGACAAGGGCGCCAAGGCCAAGGCGGCGGAGGCTCCCGACAAGGACAAGGCGGCCGCCGCGGCCCCGGCAGAGGGTGGGGAGCCGCAGGCGGAGGGAGGCCCTGCGGACCTCACGGACATGATCACGCCGCTGGAGAAGGTGGCCCTGTCCATGATGCTGGAGGAGGAGAACTCCTATCTGCGCAAGGCGCAGGAGTGGCTGGATCAGCAGGGCATCACCGGAGAGCTGCGGCAGCCCTTCCTGGAGCCCTTCCTCCAGGTGCAGGCGCTGGGCAAGCAGGAGCTGGAGAAGACGCTGGCCAAGCAGTGGGCGGAGACGTCCGCGCGCATGCTGGGGCCCATGCTGGAGCGCTACCCCTTCAACCCCGACTCGCAGGAGGACGTGGATCCGGGCGAGCTGGAGGTGCTGCGCCGCAAGGACGGGGCCTTCTGGAACTTCGTGAACCAGGTGTTCTCGCGGATCTGCGTGGAGCGCGGCACGGACTGGGCGCTGCGCGGACCGCTGCGCGACAAGCTGACGCTGCCCGACCAGATGCTCGTCACCCTGAGCCGGCTGGGGCGCCTGGCGAAGCTGCTGTGGGACGATGATGGCAAGGCACGGCCGCTGATGCTCAAGGTGCAGCCGCAGCCGCTGCCCGCGCCGCCCATGCCGGGCGTGTTCGTCACCATGTCCTCGCTCAAGTGCGGGAAGACGACGGCCTACGGCTTCAACCAGAGCCCCACCTGGCAGGAGTTCCCGGTGAGCTGGTGGGATCAGCAGGTGTCCTCCATCGTGCTGGAGCTGCGCTCGCCCGCGCGGGATGCGCCCCAGTACCTGTCGCTGCCGTGGAACCGCTCCGCGTGGAGCTGCTTCCGGCTCTTCGAGGAGGCCACCGTCACCGCGGATCAGCGCCGGCAGTGGAGCCTGGCGCTGCAAGGCAACAACGTGAACAAGCGCGGGCTGGAGATCAGCTTCGGGCTCAAGGGAGACCCCTGGGTGCCCTTCCGGGAGGTGCCGCGATGAGCGTGCGCGTGTATCGGCTGGCGATGCTGGCGGTGGCCGGGCTGCTGCTGGGCGGCTGCGCGTCGGCGCAGGTCAGCTTGAGCGTGAAGTCCCCGCCGGGGACCAACCTGGGCCGGCCGATGTACATGCTCGTGCGCCAGGTGGACACCAAGCAGTACGCCAACGAGGCGTACTCCGAGGTGGCCGCCAAGGTGGGCGCGCCGGACCAGACCGTGCTGCAGACGGCGGTCATCTACCCGGGCACCATCCAGCGCTTCCAGGTGAAGGCGCCGAAGGAGGGGCCCATGGCCGTCTCCTTCCTCTTCACCGCTCCGGATGGGAACTGGCAGGTGCTGCTCACCCCGCCCATGCCGAGCGCGGTGGACATCGAGCTGACGGTGAGCCGCATCCTGAGCGACACCATCCCGCCGGCCATCCCCTCGGAGGCCCCCGAGCTTCCAGAGGCGCCCAAGGCTCCCGAGGCGCCCAAGGCTCCCGGCGCCTGAGTCAGGCGGCCAGCCGGCGCACCTGGGCGTCCATCCCGTCGAGCAGCCGCATCACCTGGGCGCGCACCTGCTCGACGACCTGGGAGAAGAAGCTGGCCTGCTGGATCGAGGCCTCCACCCGGTCCAGCGGCGCGAGCAGTTGCTCCCGCGTGGTGTCCACCCGGGTGGCCACGCCGTCGATCTGCTTCGCGGCGGCGTCCATCAGCCCCTCGGCCTGCTTGGAGAAGGCGGCGAGCGCCTGATCCACGCGGAGGACGGCCTCGGCCTCGATGCGATCGCGGGCCTTGCGGGCCTCCTCGAGCGCCTGGTCCACCGAACTGCTGACGGTCTGCATCCCTGACTTCACCTGCTCGCGGGCGTTGGACACCTGCTGCTCGATGGAGTCGCCCACCGCCTTCACCTGATTGGCGGCGGCCTGGACGCCCTGGCCGAGCGCCTCCTGGAACGCCTCGAGCTGCGTCTTCACCTGCTCCTTGAGCGCGTCCACGCGCTGGGCCACCTGGTCCACCATGGCCTCGATCTGCTTCACCACCTGATCGCGGGCGTTGGCCACCTGCGCCGTCACCTGGGCGATGAGCTGCTCCACCTGCGCGACGGCCTGATCGATGGTGCTCTGCACGGTCTGCTGCAGCGTCTGGATCTGCTGCACGAGCTGCTGCTGGATCGTCTGCACCTGCTGGACGGCCTGGGCCTGGACCTGCTCCACCTGGGAGATGAGCTGATCCGAGAGGGTGGTGATCTGCTGGCCCACCTGGCCGACGATGGTGTCGAGCTGGGTGGAGATCTGCGTCACCGCCTGGGTGATGGCGCTCATGGCCGGGTCCACCAGCGGCTTGGGCAGGTCCGCGGAGGGGATGGCGTCCAGCATCTGCACGGCGCGCGACAGCAGGGACTCCAGCGTGCCGACCAGCGTCTTGAAGAGCGTCTGGAGCTGCTCCAGCTTCTCGGGCAGCAGGGCGAAGAGCTGCTGGAGCTGCTTCTCGAGCTGGGCGAGGGTGTCCATCAGCCCGTCGAGCACCGCGAAGGCGGAGTCGACGGTGGTCTGCACGGGCGCCCGGATGTTCTCGAAGGTGGTGACCGCCGTCCTCATCAGGGTGTCGATGGCCTCGCTGCCCTGGGTGATGAGGGCCTCGACCTGCTGCTGGACCTGATCGATCAGGTCCTCCACGACCTTGATCGTGCTGGCCAGGGACTGGACCTGCGAGGCCAGCGTCTGCTCGAGCGTGTCGAGCATGCGGTTGACCTGCTCGCGCCCGGTCTCGATCGTCCCGCCGACGGTGGTCTCCAGCGTCTGGAGCGTCTGCGAGGCCGTCTCGGTGGCCGTCTTCACCTGGGTGCGGACGGGGTTCAGCCCCGCGCGGAGCTGGCCGACCAGCCGGCGCACCTCGGCCTTCGAGGACTCGCTGGTGGACTGGATCTCTCCGTGCACTCGCTCCAGGGCGGTGGAGGGTGGGGCGAGCACGGCCTCGAGCGCCTGGGTCAGCTTCCTGGCCTCCTCGCCGAGTGTCTCGCGGGTCTGCGCCACCGGGGCGAGCACGGCCTCCGTCGCGGCCGAGAGCTGGGTGGTGCCCTGGTGCACGGTCTCCTCGGCCTGGGTGCGGAGCTTCTGGATCTCCTGCTGGACCTGCTTCTCCTTCTCGTCGAGCTCGGCCTCCAGCTTCTGGATGTGCTCCTTGACCTTGGCGTGGGTCTGCTTGAGCTCGTCCTGGAGCTTCTTCTCCCCGTCCTTGATCTTCTGGAGCTCCTCCTGGAGCTGGGCGCGGACGCGCTGGATCTCGTCCTGGAGCTTCTGCTGGGCGGGTTTGACCTCGTTGGCGATGATCCGGCCCGCCTCCATGTTGAGCCGCTTCAGCTCCTCCTCGAGCTGCTTCTCGCGGGCCAGGAATCGAGCCTCCACCGAGCTGAGCTGCTGCTCCACCTGGGTGTGGATCCGCTGGAGCTCCGCCTCGAGCTGCTTCTCGGCGGCCTCGAACTCCTGCTTGAGCTGGTCCTTGCGCTTCTTGATGGCGGCGATGACGTCGGCGGCGAGCGCCTCACAGCGCTGGCCCACCTCGGCCGTCACCGACTCGAGCTGCTTGCCGAAGGCCTGCTCCTTGTTCCGCGTCGCGTCCTCGATGGCCTTGCAGCGAGAGGAGACGGCGGGCTCGATGGCGCCCACGGTTCCGCGGATGCGGCCCGCGGAAGCATCGAGCTTCTGGCGCAGGACGAGCACCTCCGCCGCGGCCTTGTCGAATCTGGACCAGAGCGCCTTCACTCAGGGCTCCAGCTCCGCCAGCTCGGCGTCCAGCGCATCGATCTTCTGGGACAGGGTGCCCCCCGCCGCCTCCACCTCGGGACGCAGGGAGGCCAGGGCCGCCTCGAGCTTGCCTGCCAGCGTGTCGACCTCGGTGCGCAGGGGCGTCACGCGGGCCACGACGCCCGTGCTGAAGGCCTCCAGTTCTCCGCGAAGCTCCGCTACCTTGCCGCGCAGCTGCTGCATGGGTCCGCTCCGTCCCTGGATGGGTTGCTACCGCAGCTTCTCGAGCGCGGCCTTGGCCTCCGCCGCCGCCCCCGAGAGCTGGCCGACTCCCTGGGCCATCTTGGCCGTGGCCCCCTGGATGTTCGCCTTGGCCGCCGCCACCTTGGCGCCCACTTCCTTCCGGGCCCCGCCGAGCGCCGCCTTCGCCTCGGCCTGGGCGGCCTTTATCTTCGCACGCACGGCCCCCATCGCGCCCTGGTAGGCGGCCGACGTCTGCCCGATCGCTCCCCCGACGGCCGCCGTGAGATCGCCCTTGGCCGCATCCACCTGGGGCGTCACGTCGTAGGTGGGGGTGGGCGCCGCGCTGCTGGGCGACTCCTTCACCTGGATGAAGAGGTGGCCCTCGCCCATGCGGACCACCTGCGTGTCTCCCTGGGAGGTGCGGTGGATGCGCCACACGGGCTTGTCGTCCTGGAAGTCGTGGGTGATGCCCGTCTGGCTCAGCTTGTTCAGGCCCAGGAGGATCTGATCGCCCTGGCCATCCTGGGGCGAGCGCACGCCCGGCTTCCAGTCGATGAAGCGGATCAGCTCGGCGCGCTCGAAGTAGAGCGCCACCTTCACGCGGGTGTTCTTGTACGGCGGGAAGAAGAAGTGGCCCGGGAAGTGGATGGGCTCGGCGGGCACGCTCACCGTCTTGTTCCACAGCGGCACCGTCATGTGGAAGGAGTGGACGGAGGTCTTCTCGTCCTCGGTGATGAGGTAGCGCCGGTCGTCGGGCTCTCCGCCTGGGGCGTGCACCAGGCCCTCGACGTGGATGGGGTAGCGCGGCACGCGGTAGGGGGGCAGGGTGACCACGGGCTCGTCGGCGGGCTCCAGCCGGGTGGACAGGAGCACCTGGTAGTTGGCGGTGGGGGCCAGCTGCTCGTCGTGCTTGCCCTCGCGCTCGGCGAAGAGCTCCAGATCGAGCTCCAGCACCCGCTGCTCCTCGTCGCCCCCCGTGAGGCCGACGGGCCAGAGCGCGTCCAGGCGGAGCAGCGCCCCGGGGAAGATGTCCACGGCGGGGAACTTCTTGAACGTCACCTGGAGCTGCCGCTGCCGCACCTGGAGGCGGGCCTTCTCCAGCTTCTGCCGCTGCTCGGCCTCGTCGGTGACGGGGGTGCGCAGCAGCACATCACGCGAGATGGCGGAGGCGGCCTGGGGCTGGGGGATGTCCGTGGTGGTGGGCCCCTCCGCCACGGCGTTGAGCACGCGGGTGGCGTGGCGGATGGGCGGGGGGAGCTCGGCCCGCACACTCCGCACCCGGAGGCTGCTCAGCGAGGCGGCCTCGCCTGACGGCTTGCTGTCGGCCAGCAGGTACTGGTTCCGCTGGCTGTCGTAGCTGAAGACGCCGTTGTTGGCGTCCACGTACCAGAGGATGAAGTCGTAGAAGCTGACCTCGGGCGCGTCCGCGCCCACCGCCAGGCACAGCATGGCCTGCTTCTGCCGGAGCAGCGCCCAGTCCTGGTTGATCTGGAGGCTGGCCTTGTGCAGGTCCAGGATCTCCGCCATGGACATGTCGGTGTGCAGCTCGACGGGGCGGTGCTGGCGCCAGAGCACCTGGGCCGGGTCGGCGAACTCGAGGGTGTAGCGGCGGAAGACGCGCTGGTCGGTCTTCGTGGTGCCGTGGGTCTCCGCGAGGATGCGGCGGCTGCGGGCCAGGCCCTGGAGCACGATCGGCGCCGGCGGGGTGTCGAGCGACGGGTCCACCGCCGCGATCGACACCTTCACCTCGACCAGATCCGGCTTCGAGAAGGCCTTGAAGAGCGGGGCGTCCTTCTTCTCCAGCGAGGTCCAGAAGGTGACCGAGGCGGTGAAGCCATGGCTGCGCAGGTGCACGGCCAGGTGCTTCACCTGGCCACCCGGGATGGTGAAGGCCTGGCCGCCCAGGGTGAGCGTCAGACCGATCTGGAGCTCCTCCTGAAATGCCTTGCTCACCGGGCGTCATCCTCTCGTGCAGGCAGCCTTGCCATCATCTCACATCCGCAGTGGGGCGTGGTTCGCCGCCCCTCGGGCGCACATCAGGGAGAAGGCCAGAAGGTGGTTGCCCGGGCGGTGTCCGAGCGGAAGGCCTGCTTCCCGGTGCGCAGATCATACATGCGCGGGTGGGTGCCCACGTTCGCGGAGGACACCAGGACGAAGGGCCCCTGAGCGGTGACGGAGACGAGGTCTCCATCCTTGAAGCCCAGATCCTTCACGGGCTGGAGCTGGCCTCCGGTCTCGAAGACGAGGTGCCCGGCGGTGTGCGCGAACTCGCCCGTCACTTCCCAGACATAGAAGGAGCCTGCGGGGGTGACGCCGTGGGCCCAGCTCACCTCTTCGGCGCCGCCCTCGGCCTTGAGCTTCTCCGCGAAGGGGGCCGGGACGTGAGCGAGGAGCGCCGTGCGCTGCGCCTCCGTGAGCTCCGCCTGGTTGCGCAGGTGGGACTCGAGCAGCTCCGTGGTGCGAGGCCCCAGGTCACGCACGGCATCCAGCACGCTGACGCCGGCCGCCAGGTCAGCCCCCTCGGTGGTGGTCTTCACCTCCACGCGCTTGGGCGGGCCGTCCTTGCCGATCCGGTAGGCATACGCCAGGGCCGGGAGCCCCTCGAGGCCCTCCTCGAAGGTGAGGACCTGGCCATCCACGGTGACGGAGCGCTGCTCCCGCTGGTCCTCGGGCAGGGGCTTCAAGGAGATCGCCAGCAGCTCCGCGCCCTTGTAGCCCAGGGTCTGCACCTCTCCCTCCACGGTGGGGAAGGGGACTTCCTGTGTCGCACCCGAGGCGACCGTCACCTCATACACGCGTGCCTTGGCACCCGGTGTGGGCGTCTCGTCCGGATAGCTGGCGGGGGAGGCGTCCTGGGAGGAGTAGCCGGCGGACTGCACCCACTGCGGATCGAACCAGACGGCCGCCTTGCTCAGATCCGCGCTCCAGGCGATGCGAGCGCCCTTGCAGTCCCCCTCGAAGGTGGCCACGGTGGCGCGCTTCTGCGTCACCGGATCCAGGCGCAGCCACTGGCACTTTCCCTCCTGGGGCTCGAGCAGGGAGAGCGTGGAGTCCGCGCGCGGCACCTCGGCGAGCGGGTCCTTCTTCACGGGGGCGGCGGCTGGGGCCGGGGCCGCGGCTGGGGCGGGAGCGGCTGGCGCCGTCGCCTGGGGGGCGGCGGCCGGGGGCGCCGGGGGCTGCTCCTTCTTGCAGCCGGGGGCCGCGGCGGCCAGGACGGCCAGCATCAGCAAGCGGGAATTCATGGACGGACGCTCCGGATCGAGGACACACTCTGAGTCATAGTACCCCCCTGGAACTGCTCGCTGCATGACGTTAGCATGGCGGCCTCCGAGGGGGCCCTCGTTCGCCAAGGCAGGGAGTTATGAGCGATATCCGCTACTACATCGTTCAGTCCGGTGACTCCCTGGAGGGGATCGCCAAGAAGATGGGTGTGACTGTGAGTACGATCCAGTCCCAGCCCGAGAACGCGTTCCTGAAGGAGCGGGAGAAGAAGAAGCAGTATCCGATCTGGCCCGGAGATCGCCTCGCCATTCCGGGCAAGGCGGGCTCGAAGAGCCTGGTGACGCAGCCGCAGCAGAGCCCGTCCGCGGCGCAGCAGGCCCTCGACTACTTGATGTTCCTGGTCAAGATGCATCCGGCCGTCATGCTGGCCACGGGCGTTGCCCACCTGGTGACGACGAACCCGCCCAAGAAGACGCCCACCACCAACAACACCAAGACCACCGGCGCCAACACGTCCAGCTCGGGGACGCAGACCAAGACGGTGCTGCCGCTGGAGGGCTACAGCAAGAAGCACCCGCAGATCTGGTCCTCGGTGGTGCTGACCAAACCCATCGAGTCCGCGTTCCTGGTGCTCGCGCCCTACCTGCCCAAGGGCGTCGTGATGACGTCGGGCTACCGCTCGGATGCCGACCAGGAGCGGATCATCAACGACTACTACGCGAAGTACAAAGGCAACCCGCTGGTGACGGACGTCGAGAAGCGCCGGCAGTGGCTCATCGCCAAGCCGCGGAGCCTGAAGATTGGCAAGGTGGGGTACAGCCCGCACCGCACCGGCTATGCGTTCGATCTCTCCGGCGGCAGCCTCGACGCGATCCAGGCGGCGGTCGACAAGTGCGTCAAGGAGCAGGGCCAGAAGTTCCCGCTGCTGAGCACGCTCATCGAGCGTTCGAACAACTGCCTCCACATCAACCTGACGCCGTCGGCGACAGTGGTGGCGGAGACCAACGTCACGAAGCCCTCCACCAACACCTCCAACAGCTCCAGCAGCTCCCTGCCGCTGACGGACCTGAAGGGGATCAAGATCCCCAAGACGGGCAACGCGTTCATCGACGGGCACTCGGCGGACGCCATCCTGAGCCAGCGCGAGACGGGAGTGCCGGCCTCGGTAACGCTGGCGCAGGCCATCCTGGAGAGCGGCTGGGGCAAGTCCACCCTGGCCTCGAAGTACAAGAACTACTTCGGCATCAAGGGCAAGAGCGTGAACGGCACCATCGTCCTGAGCACCGGCGAGCACCTCGACGGGAAGGACGTGGTGATCAAGGACGGCTTCCGTGTGTACAACACCCCGTCCGAGTCCTTCGCGGACCACGGCCGCTTCTTCATCGTGAACAAGCGCTATGCCGAGGCCATGAAGCACACGGACGACTGCGAGCGGTTCGCCGAGGAGATCCACAAGGCGGGCTACGCCACCGATCCGGAGTACTCCACGAAGCTCATCAAGCTCATGCGCCAGCACAAGCTCGCGCAGTTCGATGGGATCGCCCTGGGCATGGGCCCGATCGACCCCAGCGCTTCGAACACGACGACCACCACCTCCAACACGAAGACGACCACCACCAACACGACGACCAGCTCGACCACCAGCTCGACGACCAGCTCGACCACCAGCTCCACGGACGCGCCCTCGCTGGCCGCCGTGGCCGCGGGCAAGGCCGTGCTGACGTACGGCATGAAGGGCCCGGCCGTGAAGGAGGTGCAGCAGTTGCTGGTGCAGACGGGCTACCTGACCCAGGCGGATATGGACACAGGGCCGGGGAAGTTCGGTCCGAAGACGCTGGCCGCGCTCCAGGACTTCCAGCGGAGCGCCGAGGTGTCCAGCCCGAAGGGCACCGTGGACAAGGAGACCCTCGAGGTCCTGAAGAAGGCCAAACCGAAGACGCAGACGGAGCAGCCGAAGCAGGAGACGCCCTCGACGGACCACAAGTCGAACTCCTCCACCTCGGTCGCGGTCTACGACGGCAAGACGCCGGCGCCAGGGACGGTCAAGGACGCGTGGGTGCCCCTGGATGCCCCGGTCAAGGGAGACCCCAACCGCCGCAGCGCCGAGACCTACCTGGCGGTCATCAAGCAGTTCGCGGTGACGGTGAATCGGCGCTACGCGCGGACGAGCGCATCGACCTTCTGCAACATCTTCGCGTGGGACGTCACCAAGGCGATGGGGACGGAGATCCCACACTGGGTCGACAAGGACAACAACCCCTCCGGCCAGAGCGCCAAGAACCGCGAGCTGAACGCCAACGCCACGCAGGCGTGGCTGAAGGATCATGGGGGCCGGTTCGGGTGGAAGATGCTGGGCCAGACAAACCGGCCGGCGGACTCCCAGACCGAGTCCAAGCGGCCCGCGGTGTGGAAGCAGGCCCAGGACCTGGCCAACAAGGGCTTCCCGGTGGTGGTCATCTGGCGCAACCCCGGTGGCATCGGCCACATCGGCGTCATCCGTCCGGGAGAGGTGACCGCGAACGGGCCCGCGCTCTCCCAGGCTGGCGCGAACAACGTCGAGGATGGCCACGTGCACGACAGCACCACCTTTGGTGGCAAGCCTGTCGTCGAGTACTGGTCCAACGAGACCGGCCAGGTGGATCCGAGGCTGGCCGCGGCGTAGCCCGCGCCCGCTCGAGGCGATCGAGCGGTGGACTACTTCTTCGCTCGGGACTCCGCGGCCTGGATCACCTCCAGGTTGCGCTGGTCCTGCGGCGTGAGCACGGCATCCGTGTAGGCCGGGTCCTTGCGGTACCACGGCTCCTGCGAGAAGAAGTCCTGCAGATCCTTCGCCTGGAAGGTGCGGCCGTGCCGGGCGTACACCGCGTTGCGCAGGATGCGGAGCTGCTGCGGCGACAGCAGGGCGAGGGGCTCGGCCGGCAGGTCCCCGCTCAGGGCACGGATGGCGGCATCCAGCACGAGGTTCTGCCCATACGGACAGGAGAAGCGCTTGCGCGCGTCCGCGGGCTTCACGCCCGAGGGCGGCGGCCAGAGCTGGGCCAGCGACACGTTGTCCAGCTCCAGCGCGGAGATGATGGGGTACTGCTCGCAGTAGGAGTAGAGCGCCTGGGTGAAGCCGGCCGCGTCGCCACTGGAGGCCTTCACCAGCGTGTCCCAGAGCGGCGCCCGGCCCGCGCGCTCCATGGCGGGGCGGACCTTCGCGCGAAGCTCGGGATCCCGGTACGACTGGGAGGTGAGCAGCAGGGAGGTCGCGTCCTTGGAGAGGGCCTTGTCCTTCGTGGCTGCGACGAGTGCTTCCACTCCGAGCCGGAAGGACTCGGCGGTCTGGTCCCCCTTCTGGACGTTCTTGAAGGAGAGCGCCCGCATGCAGCCGAGCGCATCGGAGCGGCTGGGGCGCTGCTCGCACTGCGCCAGGTCCTGGGGCGTGGCCTTGCCCAGCAGGACCTTCGGGTAGAGATCGATGTCACAGAAGCAGGAGCCCGCCAGAGCGTTGGACGCGGCGAGCCCCAGCCACAGCACGGAGAAGCGACCCAGTGTCGTCATCAGCATCTTCATGAGGGGGACGATATGCTGGGAAGGACCGCTCTCGTGAAGGTGCTCGCATGTTCCTGTCCGCCCTGGTCTCCCTGCTCGTCGTCGCCGCTCCGACTCCGGAGGGGTGGAGCACCTACGCCAACGAGCGCTACGGCTACACCATCGGGATTCCCGCGGGGCTGGAGGGGCAGGGCGAGTCCGGGAACGGAGATGGCCAGGAGTTCAAGAGCGCCGCGGGCGACGTGAGCCTCAAGGTGTGGGCCGCCCAGGTGATGGAGCTCGAGGGAGAGCCCGAGGGCAAGACGAACCTGGCCTGGCAGCGGAGGACCTCGCTGGCGAGGTGGCGCAAGCAGGGCATTCGCGTCACCTACCAGCCGAAGGGGAAGGGGTGGTTCGTGCTCTCGGGGGAGGACGCGAAGGGGCGGGTGCTCTACCTCAAGCATGTGGAGAAGGACGGTGTCCTCTATGGCTTCGAGTGGAGCCACCCTCAGGGCGCCAGGACCTGGCAGGACGCCACGGGGGCCATCGCCAAGAGCTTCAAGCTGCCCTGAGGCCGCGAGCCCGCCGACGCGAGCGCGGTTCAGCCGGGCAGGGGCAGGGTGAACGCGAGCTGCAGGTGGGTTCCCGCCAGCTCGGGCCGCACGGAGGCGCGAACCTGGACGCCCCGCTCGCCACGCCCGGTGGACACCACCCGGGCATGGAGCTGGCAGTCCTGCTTCGAGCCGGTGGGCAGGAAGACCTCGGCGGCTCGGGAGAAGGCGGCTGCGATCGCGTCCGGCGCGGCGCCCGCGGGTAGGCGCTCGGTGAGCTCCTGGGCGAGGCGGACGAGGCGGCCGGTGAGGAGCTGCGCGGGGAGCGGCGTGGCATCCCTGCCGCCGTACACGGTGGGAGCCGCCGCCAGCATCACGGCATCCGAGTCCCACCAGCCGCTCACGCCGAGCAGGCCCTGCGCGGCCAGCCGCTCCTGTTCTCGCAGGGAGAGGCAGACCTCGGTGGCTACGGTCGAGCCTGCTTGGGGCTTCCACACCGCGGGGGCTCGGGTGCTGCTGCCGGGACCGCCGAGGCGGCCAAAGGTGCGGGTGTCGCGGAAGCTCGCGGCCAGCAGGGCGGCCACGGCGAGCACGGGGCTGGTGAAGCACTGACGGCGGATGCCTCCGTGCTGCTCGGCCAGCATCACCACGGGGTTGAGGGCGGCACACAGCCAGCGCGAGGACTCCTCGGCGCGAAGCCGTCGCCACTGCTCGCGCAGGCGCGCCTCCGTGTCACTCGAGGGAGACGGTCCTTCCCCGAGGAGGGAGTGGGGCACGGCCACCACCATGGGCAGCGAGGCCTGCTCTCCCAGGGCCGCGAGTTGCCGCAGGGCGTCGAGGTCCGCGCTCTCGTCGAGGATGAAGCACGCATCCGGCCGCTGGAGGGGGGCGACGTCGAGGCACTGGGTGAGCGCTTCCAGGAGCGAGTGGGGCTCGACGTCGAGCACCTCGAGCTCCAGGCCGGCGGAGGCGGGGCAGTGCTCCCACAGCCACTGCAGCCCGCGCCAGGCGGACTCCAGTCGCGCCACCCGCGGGTGCTGGAGGATGTCCCGAGCCGTGGTGAAGAGAGTCTCCTCGAGGACCGCCAGCGCGGAGCGACGGGCCTCCTCGGGCGAGCGCGAGCCCTGGGCGGCCTGGGCCATGGCGGCGGCGAGCCGGCCAGACCCCATGACGGACTGGAGGTGCGCCGCGTCATCCGGATGGAGCGCTCCGGCGCCGCAGAGCGCCGCATGGGCGCCGCGCAGGACGCGCAGGTCCGGAGTCGAGTCGACGAGCTCCGAGAGCTGGAAGGCGTGGAGCGAGGGGAAGGAGACCTCATAGGAGTTCGCATCGCCGGAGCCGATGCGGTCCTGGACGGGGATGCGCAGGCCGCTCGTGGAGCGGCCGAGCTGCTCGGCGAAGGAGTCCCGCGTGAGCGGAAATCGCTGGCCCGAGGGCGAGGGCCGGAGGGCGCCGGCGACGAGCCAGCGCACGCGCGTGCCTGTCGGATGGGTGGCGTCCATGGGCTCCAGTCAGGCGCTCGAGGTGGAGGCCCTACACTAGCCCGAACCAGGTGGGGGAAGGACTGGGGAGAGCCCTCTCGGGGGTCCCCCTGGAGGCTCGACGCGTCTAGACTGCGGTTTCGGCGCGGAGTGCCTCGATTGGCGGTGAGAAGCCCATGCCCAGCAACGAATACCGGGTCAAATCGGGAGATACGCTGTCTGCCATCGCCCGGCGGCACGATGTCGCCGTGGACGTGCTCGCCCGGACGAACGGGATCAGCGACGTCAATCGCATCTACGTCGGTCAGGTGCTGAAGCTCCCGGAGCCGGTCACCGCCGAGCAGCTCCTTCCGGCGCAGTCGCCGACCCACCGGGTCCTGGCGGGCGAGAAACTGGAAGACATTGCCCTCGAGTACGTCGTCTCGGTGGAGGAGCTGCGCGAGGCCAACGGCCTCTCCGAGACGGACGCCATCTTCATGGGGCAGGTGCTGACCCTCCCCCAGAAGACGCCGGCTACCGAGACGAAGCCGCTGAACACGCAGGGAAGGACCACCACGTCCGAGGACGGTGCTCCGACGATCAACGAAGTCATGGAGGTGGCCTTCCGCATCACCGGCGCCTTCGAGGGAGGACAGGCGAAGGCCTACCAGAACAAGGACAGCGGGATCGTCAGCTACGGGAAGCACCAGGCGACGCTGGCGTCGGGAACGCTCGGCATCATCCTCCAGAAGTACGTGGACCAGTCGCAGAGCGTGACGGCGAAGCAGCTGTCCGTCTACATGCCCAAGGTCAACAAGAAGGACGAGTCCCTGAGGGAGGATGCGGGCTTCAAGAAGCTGCTCCTGGCGGCGGCCGATGATGCCCTGATGGGCACCATCCAGGATGCCGTCTTCGCCGAGAAGTACTGGCCCGCGGCCGAGAAGGGAGCCAAGGCCGACAAGCTCGAGTCTCCGCTGGCCCTGGCCATGTACTACGACACCAACATCCAGGGCGGCCTGAGCGACGTCCGGACCTCGACGGCCACGAGCCTCAAGGGCAAGGACTACACGGAGGCCGAGTGGCTGAAGGAGTTCAACACGCAGCGGGATCTGCGCCTGAAGAGGCTCGCGGAGAAGCGGAGCAAGGCCGCCAAGGACCCCAAGAAGTCCGCCAAGGAGAAGCAGAGCCTCGAGAAGGACGCGGCCATGATCGAGGGCTCCCGCTCGCGAGTGAAGGATCTGCAGAAGCTGGTGACGGACGGAGATCTCCAGCTCAAGGGTGACAAGGACGGGAAGATCCTCGCCAACGGCAAGTGGGTCGATGGCCTGAAGTCGGGAGGCGGGAAGACCTCGGAGCAGGGTGGCACGTCCGTGGTCCAGCCAGGAGGTGTGAAGACCTCGGAGCAGGGCGGTACGTCCGTGGTCCAGGTGGAGAAGCCCGCGGTCGTGAGCAAGCCCTCGGCCAACTATGGCTCGCGTGGCTCGACGAAGATCGACGCCATCATCATGCACCACACCGCGAGCAACAACGCGGCGCAGGATCTGGTGCAGCTGACCAAGAAGGGCACGGGGGTGAGCGCGCACTACCTCATCGCGCCGGATGGCACCGTCTACCAGCTGGTGGATGACGACAAGCGGGCGTGGCACGCGGGCGTGTCGGCGATCCGGGAAGAGAAGACGGACGTGAACTCGCGCTCCATCGGCATCGAGCTCACGAACGACGGACTGGGCAAGACGCCCTTCACCGAGGAGCAGTACGAGGCGCTGGAGAAGCTCGTCCCGTACCTGGCCGTGACGTACGACATCCCGATGGAGAACATCCTCGGACACCGGGATGTGGCCCCGAAGCGCAAGACGGACCCGGCGGACAACTTCGACTGGCCCCGGGTGCGCAAGGCCGTCACCGCGGCTCGGAGTGGCACTGGCACGGGGACCACCACCGACAGCAAGCCGAAGACGACGGTCGTGACGACCGGCTCCACGGGAAACACGACCACTGGCTCCACGGGAAACACGACGCCCCTCTCCGGGAACTTCAATACCGCGCTGAAGGACTGGATCACGTTGCACGAGGATCGCCGCTACCAGGTCTACACCGACACCAAGGGACACCCGACGGTGGGCATCGGCTTCAACCTGGATCGGGAAGGTGCCCAGCAGAGCTTGAAGGCGCTGGGGGTCGACTACGCGGCGGTCAAGGCCGGGCGCACGAAGCTGACGGACGCGCAGATCGACGCGTTGTTCGAGGCGGACGTGAAGGGCGTGGTCGAGACCGCTCGGACCTTGCTCGGACAGAAGACGTACGACGCCCTGAATGACGCGCGGAAGATCGTCGTGCTCGACATGATCTTCAACCTGGGAGCGACCGGGTTCGGCAAGTTCAAGAAGCTGATTCAAGCGCTCCAGAGAACCGACTACCAGGCGGCCGCCCTCGAGATGGAAGACTCGCTCTGGTACGGGCAGGTCGGCCGCCGCTCCAAGAACGACGTGGCCTCGATGCGGACCGGCACGCTGTCATCGACGAGCTCGGGCACGAAGGGGAGCGGCTCCACCACCCAGAAGCCTGTCGAGGATCCGAAGAAGAAGACCGAGCCGACCAAGGGGACTGGGAAGAAGCCGTCTCAGCCCACGCAGGCTGTCGACCTCAACGAGATTGCCCGGAACGTCCATGGCGCCGTGAGCGGAATCGGAACGGACGAGCAGACGATCTACACGAACCTCGCCAGGCTGAATTACGACGAGAGGCTCATCAAGGAGTTCAAGAGCGTCTACCAGAGCCTCTATGGCGTGGATGTGGTGGCGGACCTCAAGGCCGATCTGTCGAACTCCTGGTGGGGCGGCTCCGAGCTGGACCGCGCGCTGGCGTACCTCACGCCGGGCGGCTCATCGCAGGAGGACGACGGTGGTGAAGGCTTCACCATCGACAGCAAGAACGCGTACATCGTCAAGCTGGCGACGGGGAAGCTGACGACGGGCGCTGACGGCACCTGCGTGACGCAGGTGCGTACGAACATGACCGCGCTGGGAGTGCCGACCTACAGCACGACCGGAAATGATCCGAACAACTCGCGGGGAGCGATGGTCCAGTTGCTCAACTCGGGGCAGTGGGAGTCGGTGCCGATTGCTGGCTCGGAGCAGCGCACGATTGAGAGCAAGACATCGGGCGGGAAGAATGCGTACGGCAACGCCAAGGCCTACGTCTGCCAGGGGCGAGACGTGCTGACTGCGGTGGCGGCGGGGCAGATCCCCGCGGGCACCATCATCTTCCAGACGATGCACGGCTGGGACTACAGCGGCGGGGCCTCGGGGAACGACGTCGGCATCATTCGTAACGACAACGGCGTGCTGAAGACCTTCAACTACAAGCTGATGTCGGGCGTGCTCGTCCACGAGAGCGCGAAGAAGAAGCGCAACATCACGAAGGACGACGAGGTGGTGCTGATCGTTCCGAAGAGCGCCCTCAAGAAGCACTGAGGCCGAGCGACCAGACGTACAAGGCAAAGCCTGCCAATCAACCTTGCATCCAGACAGACGGAGGGCCTGGCTGCTGGCCGAAGATCCTCCCTGAGAGGTCGCGCCACCCATGTCAGTCCTGGGGTGTAGGGGGGATGTATGGATTTCGCGACCCTCGAGACCCTTCGTGACAAGCATCCGGCATGGCGGCTTCTCGTCGCGGACCATGCAGCGTTCGTCATCAGCTTCCTGCACGGCAGCTTCATCGAGGCGAAGGCGCGGGCCTGGTCTCAGCGCGAGCTGTCGCTGCGCTTGGAAGACCATCTGCATGCCCTGCGCGAGCGTCTGGGGGAGGGCTCGCTTCCTCGCACGGCGGAGGCCTACCTGGATGATTGGGCGGGGGCCCTGTGCGGCTGGCTGCGCAAGTTCTATCCCCCCGGCTCGGACGAGCCCCACTTCGACCTGACGCCCGCGGCCGAGCGAGCCATCCGTTGGCTTGCCCAGCTGAGCGAGCGGCCCTTCGTGGGGACGGAATCGCGGCTGCTCACCGTGTTTCATCTGCTGAAGCAGATGACAGAGGGAACCGAGCAGGATCCGCAGGCGCGCCTGGCCGAGCTGGAGCGTCAGAAGGCCGAGCTCGAGGCGGAGATCGCCCGAGTGCGTGCCGGACAGCTGGAGATGATGGAGGAGTCCGCGATCCGGGAGCGGTTCCAGCAGATGGCGGACACCGCGCATGGGCTGCTGGCGGACTTCCGGCAGTTGGAGCACGGCTTCCACGAGCTCGACCGAGCCCTGCGCGAGCGGATCGCGACCTGGGAGGGAACCCGAGGAGAGCTGCTGGAGACGGTGTTCGGCGAGCACGACGCCATCAGCGGCTCGGACGAGGGGCGCAGCTTCCGGGCCTTCTGGGACTTCCTCATGTCGCCGGCGCGACAGGAGGAGCTCACCCGGAGCCTCGAGCGGGTGCTGGCGCATCCGGCCGTGCAGGCGCTGCAGCCGGACCCACGGCTGACGCGCATCCACTTCGACTGGCTCGAAGCGGGCGAGCACACGCAGCGCACCGTGGCGCGGCTCTCCAGTCAGCTTCGGCGCTACCTCGACGAGCATGTATGGCTGGAGAACCGCCGCATCATGCAGCTGCTGCGCGGTGTCGAGCAGCACGCGCTGGCGATCCGCAACCACCCGCCCGGAGCCGCGTTCATGGAGCTGGACGAGCCGGCTCCCTCGCTCGAGCTGCCCGTGGAGCGGCCGCTGTTCTCGCCGCCCGTGCAGGCGAGGCTGACGGACACCGAGGTGCGCGAGGCGTCCGGGGAGGTTCCCTCGGAGGCGCTCTTCGCGCGCATGTTCATCGACAAGGAGCAGCTGCGCGAGCATGTCCGTGACGCGCTTCGGACGCGCGAGCAGGTGTCCCTCGCGGAGCTCGTACGGGAACACCCGCTTGAGCATGGCCTGGCCGAGCTGGTGGTCTACCTCAGCCTCGCGGCCGAGAACCGACGCGCCGCGATCGATGACTCCAACACCCAAGACTTCTTCTGGACCGATGCGCGCGGCTGCGAACGCCGCGCGACCCTTCCCCTGGTGCTATTCCTCCGATGACCACTCCTACGTGTCCCCCCGCTGGTTCTCCTGAGTCCCTGTCCCGTGTGCTCGTCTCCCTGATGAAGGGAGTGCTCTACCAGGAGGACGATCCGGTCCTCTGGCAGACCCTGCTCCAGCAGCAAGGGCGCGTGCGCGACCACGTGTTGGTGCTGGGCCTGCAGCTGATGCTCGACGAAGCGGAGGGCTATGCCTGTCTGCGCCAGCGCCCCATGGGCGGGGATGAGCAGGAGCTGCCGCGCCTCGTGGCACGCCGGCAGCTGAGCTATGGGGTCAGCCTGCTCCTCGCGCTCCTGCGCAAGAAGCTGGTGGATGTGGACGCGTCCGGGGGCAGCAGCCGGCTCGTGCTCCGGCGTGAGGACATCCATGAGCTGGTGCGGCTGTTCCAGTCAGACGGCACCAACGAGGTGCGCCGGGTGGACCGGCTGGATGCGGACATCGCGAAGGTGGTGGAGCTGGGCTTCCTTCGCAAGCTGCGCGAGAGCGATGACACCTTCGAGGTCCGTCGCATCCTCAAGGCGTTCGTCGACGCGCAGTGGCTGGATGCTTTCGAGCAGCGGCTCGCGGACTACCGCGCTCACCTCAACGAAGACCATGGAGGTACCGCATGACCATCGCACGTCCCGCCATCCAGGCGGATCTCCTCGACGTGGGCGCTCACAACGAGCGCGCCGGGTTCCGGCTTCATCGCTTCGAGGTCTACAACTGGGGAACCTTCCACCAGCAGGTGTGGAACCTGGGGCTCCATGGAGACAGCGGGCTGCTGACCGGGGATATCGGCTCGGGCAAGTCGACCCTGGTGGACGCGCTGGTGACGCTGCTCGTCCCGCCGCAGAAGCTGGCGTTCAACAAGGCCGCGGGGGCGGAGTCCCGGGAGCGCACCCTGCGCTCCTACGTCCTGGGGCAGTACAAGTCCGAGCGCTCGGAGGCGGGGAGTGGTGCCCGTCCCGTCTTCCTGCGTGACGGGACGACCTACTCCGTGCTGCTCGCGCACTTCCACAACGAGGGGTACGGGCAGGACGTCACGCTGGCCCAGGTGCTGTGGATGCGCGAGACGGAGGCCCAGCCCGCGCGGTTCTATGTCGTGGCGGACGCGCGGCTCTCCATCGCCGAGCACTTCTCGCGCTTCGGAGCGGACCTGGGGAACCTGAAGAAGCGCCTCAAGGGGCTCACCCGCGAGGTGCATGACACCTTCCCGCCCTACCAGGCGGCCTTCCGGCGGCGGTTCGGGATCGAGAATGAGCAGGCGCTGGATCTCTTCCTCCAGACGGTGTCGATGAAGTCGGTGGGGAACCTGACCGACTTCGTGCGCCAGCACATGCTCCCGCCGTCCACCGTCGAGACACGGCTGACCGCGCTCATCTCCCACTTCGATGACCTCCACCGGGCGCACGAGGCGGTGCTCAAGGCGAAGCGTCAGCTCAGCCTGCTCGAGCCCCTGGTCGAGGACTGCGAACGCTACGCCAGCGTGGCGGCCGAACTGGACGCGCTGCGGGTCTGCCGCGAGGCCCTGCGGCCCTGGTTCTCCGAGCAGCGGGCGAAGTTCGCCGAGGCGCGCCTGGCGGAGCTGGGAACGGAGCGCGAGCAGCTGCGGCTCGAAGGGGAGCAGCTCAAGGAGGCGCTGAGCCGGCAGGGACTGGAGAGGGACCGGATCAAGCAGGCGATCGCGGCGAAGGGGGGAGGGCGGATCGAATCGGTCAAGGCCGAGCTCGACCAGCGGCGGCAGGAGAAGGAGGCGCGGTGGCAGAAGGCCGAGCGCTACAGGAAGCTGGCTGAGGCGGTCGGGCTCCCCGCGGCTGCTGATGCGGACGTCTTCCTGGCCAATACGCAGGCCGTCCAGTCGCTGCGCGAGCAGGCCGAGACGGAGCTCGCCCAGACGCAGAAGGGGCTCACGGATGCCGAGGTCCAGCTCCGCGAGCTCAAGGCCTCCCATCAGGAGATCCTGACCGAGCTCGAATCCCTCCGGCGGCGGCGCTCCAACATCCCTGCCAGCATGCTCCAGCTCCGTGAGCGGATGTGCGCCGAGCTCAAGTTGGATGCGGAGTCGCTGCCCTTCGCCGGTGAGCTGCTGCAGGTACGCGAGGAGGAGCGCGACTGGGAGGGAGCTATCGAGCGGGTGCTGCATGCCTTCGGGCTCTCGCTCCTGGTGCCGGACGGGGACTACCAGCGGGTTGCGCAGTGGGTGGAGCGCACCCATCTGGGCGCACGGCTGGTCTACTACCGTGTGCGGGAGGCGGGGGCGGGGCGGACGTCCACGGCCCAGGCTCAGTCCCTGGTTCACAAGCTGGCCATCAAGTCCGACTCGGGCCTGTGCCGCTGGCTGGAGGCGGAGCTCGCGCGGCGCTTCGACTACGCGTGCTGCGACACTCCGGAGGAGTTCCAGCGCGCGCGTCAGGCCCTGACTCGGGCCGGGCAGCTCAAGGGTGCCGGAGAGCGACACGAGAAGGACGACCGGTACCGGCTCGATGACCGCTCGCGCTGGGTGCTTGGCTGGACGAACGAGGGGAAGCGGAAGACGTTGGAGGCGAAGGCGCGTGGGCTGGAGGCCCGGCTCCAGACGGCGGCCGCGAAGTGGCGGGAGCTTGAGGCGAAGCGCAAGGCCCTGCAAGGCCGGGGCGAGCTGCTGGGCAAGCTGACCGTCTTCGACTGCTTCCGGGAGCTGGACTGGAAGTCCATCGCGCTGGACATCCAGCTTGGGGAGGTGCACCTGCGGCAGCTCGAGTCCGCCTCCAATGTGCTGCGCACGCTCGAGCGGCAGCTCGACAAGTGCGAGCGCGAGCTGGAGGCGACACAGGCGAAGCTGAAGGCGGTGGAGAAGCGTCAGGCGCGCCAGGAGGTGCAGGAGGATGACGCGCGCAAGGTGCTGACGGCCTGTCAGCAGGCGCAGCGGGATGCCACCGAGGCGATGCGGGCCTGCTACCCGCGGGTGGAGGCTTTGTGCACGGAAGTAGGGAAGGGGGCCGCGCTCGATACCGATACCGCCGAGGAGCGCGAGCGGCAGGTTCGCGAGGAGCTTCAGCGGAGGATCGACGGGGAGGGCAAACGGCAGGAGCGGGCGCGAGACGGCATCGTCCGAGCGATGCAGACCTACCGGGCGGCCTTCCCGCTGGAGACGCAGGAGGTGGATGCGAGCCTGGACGCCGCGGGCGACTACAAGGCGATGCTGGTGTCGCTGCGCGGCGATGACCTGCCTCGCTTCGAGGTCCGCTTCAAGAGCCTGTTGAACGAGAACACCATCCGCGAGGTGGCCAACTTCCAGGCGCAGCTGCATCGAGAGCGCCAGGACATCCGCGAGCGCGTCGACACCATCAACCGCTCACTGAGGGCCATCGACTACAACCCGGACCGCTACATCGTCCTGGAGATCAGTCCGAGCACCGACCCCGACGTGCGCGACTTCCAGCACGACCTGCGCGCGTGCACGGAAGGGACGCTCCCGGGCGCGGAGGACGACGCGTACTCGGAGAAGAAGTTCCTCGAGGTGAAGCGCATCATCGAGCGCTTCCGGGGGCGAGAGGGCCATACGGAGGTGGATGCGCGCTGGACGCGGCGGGTGACGGACGTGCGCAACTGGTTCGCCTTCTCGGCCTCGGAGCGCTGGCGCGAGGATGACCGGGAGCACGAGCACTACACGGACTCGGGGGGCAAGTCGGGCGGGCAGAAGGAGAAGCTCGCGTACACGGTGCTCGCCGCGAGCCTCGCCTACCAGTTTGGCCTGCAGTGGGGAGAGACGCGCTCGCGCTCGTTCCGCTTCGTCGTCATCGACGAGGCGTTCGGTCGCGGCTCGGACGAGTCGGCGCAGTATGGGCTGGAGCTCTTCCGTCGGCTCAACCTGCAATTGCTCATCGTGACGCCCCTGCAGAAGATCCGTGTCATCGAGCCCTATGTCTCGAGCGTGGGATTCGTGCACAACCACGAGGGGCGGCTCTCCAAGGTGCGCAACCTCACGATCGAGGACTACCGCTCCGAGCGCGATGCACGCAGCGCGTGAGCCTGGGTGGCCTCCACGGGTGTGGACGGCCGCTCGCTCAGGGGAGTGGCAGGGGAGGCCATGAAGGCCCGGGCACTGTCGTGCCCACCAGGCGGAGCCGCCAACCGTTACGGGGATGGTGCGACTTCCACCCCTACCGTCCAGCAGGGGGGCGCCCCCATCGTTCGCGCATGGCCACCACCCAGGGATCGCGTCGGGTCTTCATCGGGCTCATCCTGCTATCCATCGTCCTGGTGTTGCTGGTCATCTCGCCTTTCTTCGAGGCGTTCTTCCTGGCCGCGGTGCTGGCCGGAGCCTTCTTTGGCATGCAGACCTGGCTGACGAAGCGCCTGTGGGGAAGGAGCGGGCTGGCGGCCGGCATCATCAGCCTGGGCATCGTCCTGGCCCTGCTGGTGCCTCTCGCCGCGCTCACGGCGTTCATCGTGTCCCAGGTCATCGAAGGGGTGAACTTCATCTCCACCCTCATCCAGCAGCGAGGGCTGGAGGGCTTGCTGGCCTACGTCCCAGGGCCCTTCAAGGACTCCGCCGCGCGCATGTTGGAGCGCTTCCAGTCGGGGAGCGCAGGGATGTGGCAGACCCTGCAGGAGCAGCTGAGCGCCCGGGGCGCCGTCGCGGCCCAGACGGTGGGCGGAGTGGTGGCAGCCACGGGTTCGATGATCTTCCAGGCCGTGATGATGCTCATCGCGCTCTATTTCCTGCTGGTGGATGGCAAGCGGCTCGTGGAGTGGCTGGAGAGTGTGTCCCCCCTCAAGCGAGGACAGACGACGGAGCTGCTGACCGAGTTCCGCCGCGTCACCCGGTCGGTGCTGGTGTCCACTCTCGCGACCGCGGGCGTGCAGGCGGTCGCGGCGCTGGTGGGCTACCTCATCACCGGTGTGCCCGTTCCCATCTTCTTCGCGGCGGTGACGTTCTTCTTCGCGCTCATCCCGGCCGTTGGCGCCGCCGCGGTGTGCGTGGCCGCCGCTCTGGTGCTGCTCGCCACCGGGCACCCCGTGGCCGCGATCGTCCTGGCCGCGTGGGGCATCATCGTGGTGGGGCTCTCGGACAACGTCATCAAGCCGCTGCTCGCCAAGCGGGGCATGCACATGCACGGCGTCATCGTCTTCTTCGCCCTGCTGGGAGGCCTGTCCGTCTTCGGTCCGATCGGCCTGCTGCTGGGGCCGCTCAGCGTGGCCTTCTTCCTGGCCGTGGTGCGCATCTACGAGCGCGACTACGGACGGCCCTCCGCCCGCCCTGGAGACCCCGCCACTCCGCCGCAGGCCCTGCCCCCCGTGGAGAGGGGCGAAGGTTGGGAGCCCTCCCGTACCACGGTCGAAGGCCCTGAGGAGCGGCACTCACATTAGCCGGTGGGCTTGGTGGCCTGGAGCTGGCGCGCGGCCTGGATCGTGTTCGCGAGCAGCATCGTGATGGTCATCGGGCCTACGCCCCCAGGGACAGGGGTGATGGCCTCGGCCTTCGCGCTGACGGCGTCGAAGTCCACGTCCCCCACCATGCGGTAGCCGCGCGGGGAGCTCTCGTCGGGGACGCGGTTCTGCCCCACGTCGATGACCACCACGCCGGGCTTCACCATGTCGGCGGTGATGAGGTTCTGCTTCCCCACCGCGACGATGAGGATGTCCGCCTGCCGGGTGTAGGAGGCGAGGTCCTGCGTGTGCCGGTGGGTGAGGGTGACCGTGGCGTCGGGGCCGGGAGCCATGAGCAGCGAGGCCAGCGGCTTGCTGACGATGAGGCTCCGGCCCACGATGACGGCATGCCTGCCTCGGGTGGTGACGTTCTCGCGGCGGAGCATCTCCATGATTCCGGCCGGGGTGCACGGCACGAACGCTCGGGGGTCGCCCACGAAGGCCAGGCCGGCGTTGAGGGGATGGAAGCCGTCCACGTCCTTGGCCGGGTGGATGTGCTCGAGCACGGCCTTGTAGGGCAGGTGGGCGGGCAGGGGGAGCTGCACCAGGATGCCGTGCACCGATGGATCGGAGTTCAGGCGGTCAATGACAGAGAACAGCTCGTCCTTGGATACGTCCTCCGGCAGGTTCAGCGTCTGGCCCTTCATCCCCAGGGCTTCGCACGCGCGCGTCTTGCTGGCCACGTAGGCCTGGCTCGCCGGATTGTTCCCCACCAGCACCACGGAGAGTCCGGGTGTGACTCCGGTGGCTCGGAGGGCCGCTACCTCCTGGGCCATCTGCTCCCTCATCACCCGGCTGATCTCGGTCCCGTCAATGATGCGCGCCATGCGCTGGCTGCATACGCCAATTTCCAGGTGTTGGCGTCCGGTTTCTTCACCGCCTCCACTCTGGGTGTTGACTGGGGACTGGCTCGTGACGCGGGCTTCCTACTCGGCATCATCTTCGTCGGTCTCGGCGTCAGGGGCTTCGCGCTCGAGCTGCTCGGCGATGGTCTTCACCTGCATCTCCGCCGCCTGGATCTTCCCGCGGCAGAGCGTCACGAGTTCGGCGGCTTCCTTCACCAGCCCGGAGAGCTCGTCGACGTCGACCTGGCCTTCCTCGATCTCCTGCAGGATCTCCTCCAGCCGCGCCGCGGCCTCACCGTAGGAGGGCTCGTTCGTCGACCGCTTCTGCTTTGCCATGTCCCTGCCAGGATCCTTCTTCGTCGAGTTCTTGGGTGCCATATGCCTATGTCTTCTCCGGACCTTCGGAGCGAATCCGCAATGTGCCCCGCTTCAGCTCGGCCGTGAGCGAGGTGCCGCTGGGGGCCTGCGCGGCATCCTTGAGGACCGCTCCCGTCTCCGTGCGCAAGATGGCGTACCCGCGCTCCACCACGCGCCGTGGATCCAACAAGAGCAGGCGACGTCTCCGCGCTTCGACGCGCTCGCTTTCGATCGCGAGCTGCCTGGAGGCGTACGGGCCCAGCCGCGAAGCGATCTCGTCGAGTCGACGCGACTCGGAGGAGAGGTCGCTCCCCGCGCCCCGGCGGAGCCGCCGTGCCGCATCCCGAAGAGTCTGGATGCTCCGCTCGAGGAGGTCCTTGGCCACGAGTGGGATCTGGCGGGCCTGCTCCTCGAGCTCCGACGAGGAACCCTCGAGGAGCTCCTTGGCGTGATCGAGAATTCTCTCCAGGTGCGCTTCGACCACGTCCCGGGACTCCAGGACGTGATCGACGAGCATGCGAGCCGCCGCTGTCGGGGTCTTGGCGCTTCGGCCCACGAAGTCGAGCAAAGACAAGTCCCGCTCATGGCCGATTCCGACCAGGACAGGGATGGGGAATGTCGCGACGGCCCGAGCGATGGCCTCCGAGTCGAACCATGCGAGATCCGTTCGCGAGCCGCCGCCCCGGCAGATGAGCAGGACATCGAACTCCGCGGCATGGGCTCGGAACCAGTCCAGCGCATTCAGGACCGAGGGCTCTGTCTGTCGTCCCTGGACACGCGCTCCATGGACCACTACGTCGAACGCGAACCCGGACTCCTCCAGCGTACGCAGCACGTCGTGGTAGGCGTCCGACTCCAGACTCGTCACGAGGCCTACGCGCAGGGGCAGCCGGGGGAAGGGCAGCGAGCGGTTCCGCTCGAGGAGGCCTTCTTCGGCAAGCCGCCGGCGAAGCTCCTCTTGTCGCCGGGCTACCTCTCCCAGCGTGTAGTCCAGATCGAGGTCCTCGATCACGAACTGGTACGAGCCCCACGGGACGTAGAGCTCGACGCGCCCACGCACCCGGATCTGGAGCTCGTCCTCGAGCTGGAAGGGGTCACCCGCCTTGGCGAGCCGGTCTTCGAGGTCTCGCAGCGTGCGCCCGAAGAGGACGGCCCTGAGCTTGGAGGATTCCTTTCCCCACGCATCGCGTTCGATGAGCTCGAAGCCGACGACGCTCCTGTGTCGGGCCTTGTTGAGCCCGGAGATCTCACCCACGAGCCACAGGGAGTTTGGAAACGCCCGCTGGAGGGCCCCTTGGACCTTCTCATTGAGCTGCGAGACGGTGAGGTCGGTCGCCGCTCCCACCTGCTTGCGTGGAGCGCCAGGTACGTGCTCATTCGTGCCGAGGGCGAGTTGACCGCCACGTTCACGGTACAGGCGCTGCGTGTTCTCGCAGAAGTCGAATCCCTCGGCGTGTAGCTGGTCCACGACCGCGACCACGTTCTCCTCGGGAACCGACCAATATTTCTCGGTGCCGTTCCAGTGGCGGGCGGGGAGCGTTTTGACGACGTCCACGAGCCTGCTCTCGTAGCGAAAACGGATCTGGAGCGCCCCGAGACCATCGTTGGTGACCCGCCGACTCATCAGGTCACTTTATCACCGCAAGCGGGGATCCAGCTTGGGACGCTTGCTTGCCTCCTCCAGGAGGATTAGGCCGGCGGTCATGGCCGAGCACCACATCGACCACGACGGAGTCCGCATCGCCTTCCAGGTCCTCGGTCGCCAGGACGCGCCTGCGGTGCTCCTGCTCGCGGGCAAAGGGTGCGGCTCCAGGTATTGGCCGGATGCTTTCTGCAAGCCTCTGGCCCGGTGGCTTGACGCATGCGCCCGTACTCCCGTGTAGTTCCGGAGCGACGGCTTTCTGGCAACGTCGCTCCCGAGGTGCGCCGTGTCTATCCGTCTTCCCGGCGCACCCGCTACGGGCGCGCGTCTGGGGCCCTGCTTTGGCGGCTGGGTCCTCATCGTCCTCTTTCAGTTCGCGTGTGCCACGAACACCCGACAGGGCAGCTCCGTGGCCTATCGCTCCAACTCGCTCGCGTCCCCGCCGGCACCAGAGGAGCGTGTGGCCGTCACGGTGGAGCCAGGGCTCGAGTCCGCCACGTTGTACGTCATGGACTTCATCGAGCCTGGCGCCGTGCCTACGCGGCCAGTGCCCATCCCCAGGGCCGAGTTCCAGCAGTCCTTCCTACGCCTGGCTCGCGAGGTGCGGCTGGGGGTGAAAGCTCCACGAGAGGCCGCCCGGGAGTTGCTCGACCTCCTGCGACCACCCGAGGGCGTCGAGACTGTGGACAGCCAGGGGGACTGGCTGCTGGAGGTGTATCGCCATCAAGCCTACACCCTCGTGCCCGAGCGTCAGGAGGGGCTGGTTCGCCTTGCCCCCGAGGCGGATGCAGCCCTGAAGGCGAAGTACCTCCAGTGGTGCGAGTCACGAGGAGGAGGCGACTGCCTGGGCCTGCTGGACGACGGGCCCTACCTGCGTACGGACGACCGGCGCACCCTGGCTCTGGCGTTCGCTTTCGGCACTGTGCTCGACGAGACGCAGGCGGCCCTGGCGCGCGAGCTGCTGGACGTACGGGCACTCGTCTCCATGGTCGTCTGGACGGTGGCCCTCTACTGCATGATGTGGGTAGTGCCCGAGCCGACGACCAAAGCCGTCGCTGCCGGCATGACCCTCCTCCTGATGGGCTACCTGGGCCTCGAGACGGTGTACGGGCTGATGGACGGGTGGGCCCGCATGGCCGACGCAGCGCACGACGCCCCCACCTTCGAAGAGTTGCGCGCGGCGGGCGAGAAATTCGGCCAGGTGCTGGGCGAGGACGCGGCACGGGCCATGATTCTCGCCGTGGCCACTCTCAGCGGGCACACGGTGGGACAGGTGGCTGCGCGGGTGAGACTGCTGCCGAGATTCAACCTCGCGGGGGCGCAGTTCGAGGCTCAGGGCGGTGCCGCCGCCATGGGGCGCTTGGAGGGCACGGAGGCGGCGCTCACGACGGAGGGGGCGCTGGCCAAGGCCGTGGTGTCAGTGGAAACGGTCGCCATCTCTCCTCAGGGCCCCATGGCCGTGGTGATGCTCAAGAAGGGGCGCGGCCGGAGCGGGGGACACGCTCCTGGGGGGCGCTCCGCCGAAACCCTCATTCGTCACCGAGGCGGCAACCGGCAGGTGGAACTCAGCGACGGCCAGCGCTGGCACTTGCCTCGTGGCAGATCGGTGGCCGACATTCCCGCCGAGGATCAGGTGGGCGACATGCTCCAGGATGCTGTCACCAGGGCTGCGAAGGAGTGGGGGCCCCACAGGCTCAGCCAGAACGAGCGAAGAGCCATCGACGATGCCAGGCAGAGGGGCGAATATTGGTTGGCGCGGTTGCTGGAGCGCGAGGCCCAGGGGCGGTTCGTACACGAAGAGCTCAAAGCCCGGTTGCGAGGGAGCCTTCGGTACAAACACCAGGGAGTGGACGTGGTTGACCTGAAGACGGGCCATAAGTACGAGATTCTCTCCGGCACGGAGTCGAATCTCGCGCGTCATGGCAGGCGCATGACGGGTGAGTTCTTCCGGATGCTCACCTTCTAAAAGGAGCAACCATGGGATGGCTCGAGAACGTTCTCATGGAGAACAAGGAGATTGTAGACGAGCGGCTGGAGTTGACTGACAAGAATTCGCTCTATTTCCTTGGCCCCAACCTATTGCTTAGAAACTGCACTGTCATCCTGAAGGTCTCCGCAAGGAACCTGATCATCGTTGGGGCTCGGTTCATTGACTGCACCTTCGAGGTGAAGCAGGAACTGAAAAACCACCAGCAATGGGTGAAGGCCTCCCTCAAGGGGTGCCGCTTCAAGGGGCGGCTGACTGGGTGCGACTTTGGGCACTGGCCCGACTACGGCACAGGTTGGGAGCACGGGGCCATCGAGGACTGCGACTTCACCGAGGCTCGCTTGGATGGCTGCCGTATCATGGGCTCTGACCCTGCCACCATCCGCTTTCCGAAGTGGCCCTGCTTCACCATCTTGGACCCCATTGGCCATGCCTCCAAACTCCGCAGCGCGACGTGGCCGGGCCGGTTTGGCTCTGTCGTCGTGGACGAACTTCACACCCAACCGGCTTGCACCAAGGCGTTGACTGAACACGCCCTCACCATTGCAAAGCAGTTGGACACCACCCCGGAGGAACTCCGGGCTGTTGTCGAGAAGTTCGACTGCATCGTTTATTAAAATCCCGCGCCAGCCCACCCGCTGCTCGAACGCGTCGATCTGCTCGGGCGTGGCCGGTGGATTGGGGGAGTGGTGGCGCGAGACCTCTTCGATCAAGGCGTTCAAGGCCATGGACTTCAATCCGTGTAGGGCAGGTCGGGGCTCACCATGCTCCACCTGCTGGTCCCCATCGCATCAGGTGTCCGTGAGCCTCCGTGATTGACGGACCTGTCATGGCTCCGCTGTAATCGCGGGTGCTGCTCCTGGCGTGGGGCATGCTCAGGAGGCCTCATATGCCACGCTTGGCGGTGGTGCTGCTGGCCGCATTCCTCGCGGGGTGCAGCAGCCCAACGAAGGTCGTTCGCTTGGACACAGGCCAGGGCGAGCCCCGCGTCCATGTGCCACGCCGCGACGTAGAACCGGTGGAGGTGAGCCAAGAGGAGTTCAAGGAGGCGGTGGCGGAACATGCCCCCTCCGTGCCAGTTGTGGAGAGGCCCCTGGAGTATGCCAGGCGGCTTTTTGGAGTGCCCGAGCGAAGCGGCTGGTACTGGTATGAGGGCAGGAGCCAGCGCCTCATGGCCTCGGAACCGGGGAGCGCCCGGAACCTGCGCTTGCTGCCCGAGGACGAGGAGCTGAAGCGCTGCTACCTGCTGTGGTGCGAGCGGACATGGGGCCCCGGGGATTGCCTGCGCCTGCTGGTGGATAAGCCTTTCCTGGATGGAGATGCCAGGTACGCGTTGGCCATGGCCATTGCGCAGAGCAGGGTGCTGGGGGCCATGAAGGAGGAACTCGGGCGATTGGTGAGCCCACAGGCGGTGGTGGCGACAGTGGTGAGCGGACTGACCATGTACGCGATCCTGCTCGTGCTCCCCGAGCCGGTGAGCAAGGGCGTGGCTGCGCTGCTGATGGTGGGGGCCGTGGCCTATCTGGGCTGGGACACGGTGTGGCGCCTCATTGATGGGTGGCTGGTGCTGATGAAGGAAGTGGATGAGGCGACCTCCTTCGATGCCATCTCCGCGGCAGGAGAGAAGTTCGGGGAGACGATGGGGGAGAAGGCCGCGCGAGCCTTCGTCATGCTGGGCACTGTGGCTCTGGGAAACACGGCGACAGGCATCGTGGCGACCCTCCCGAAGCTGCCTGGGGCCAGGCAGGCGGCAGTGGTGGCCGAGGCGCAGCTGAACATCCGCTTGACGGCCCCGGCTCTGGCTCAAGTGGAGTCGGTCGCCATCAGTGCCGAGGGCATCACTATCGCGCTGTCCCCCAATGCGGTCGCCATGACAGCGCGGGCTGCGGGCAGTGCTGGTGGTGCGACCAAGGCTGGCTTCAGGGCCTTCAAGTCCATGAGGGACTTCAAGAACGCGATGGGCCCAGCCTGAGGCATCCCCTCATATAACGCCGAAGGTTTCGCGGAAAACGGGCTGCTCACGAACGAGCTGGCCGAAGAGCTC